>QCNX01000007.1 GCA_003210015.1 Pelagibacteraceae bacterium AG-426-P20
TGGTAAATTTGAAAAAGCAGAGGGTCCTGTTAAAGGACATAACGTTGAACCAGTTTATTTTGATGTTGAACTTAATAAAAATAAAGAATTTAATTTTAAATTACCTTCTACCCACAATTCATTTATTTATTTAATTAATGGAGAAATAATAATTGGTGAAAAAAAACATGATAATGTAAAAGATAGCACTTTAATATTACTGACTAAAGGGGATGATTTAAAAGTGAAGGCAAAGTCTAATGCAAAATATTTAGTAATCTCTGGAAAACCTATTAATGAAGAAATAGCAAGAGGTGGTCCATTTGTGATGAATACTAAAGCTGAGATCTTGCAAGCAGTTCAGGATTATCATAATGATACATTTGTAAAATGAAAGCAGTAACTATTTCAAAAAATGGTGGCCCAGAAGTTTTGGAAATTAAAGATATTAAACTTGAAGATCCAAAGTCTGGTGAAGTTTTAATTAAAAATGAAGCCATCGGATTAAATTATATAGACACTTATCATAGATCTGGTCTCTACCCTGTTGAATTGCCATCTGGTATTGGAATTGAAGGCGCAGGTATAATTGAAAAAATTGGACCAGATGTAAAAAATTTTAATATTGGGGACAAGGTTGCTTATGCTTCAATGCCAATTGGTTCATATGCAACACATAGAATTTTTCCAACAAAAAAACTTGTTAAGGTTCCGAATGAAATTGGATTAGAAAATGCAGTAACTTTAATGACTAAAGGATTTACAGTTTTTTATCTTCTTCACAAAACTTATCCGGTTCAATCTGGTGAAACTATTTTATTTCATGCAGCTGCTGGAGGTGTTGGACAAATATTTTGTCAGTGGGCTAAGAGTTTAGGGTGTATAGTAATTGGAACAGTTGGTTCTGATGAAAAAATTGAAATTGCAAAAGCCAATGGTTGTGATCATGTCATTAATTATACAAAAGAAAATTTTCCAAAAAAAGTTAAAGAAATTACAAATGATATTGGTGTGCCAGTTGTTTATGATGGTGTAGGTAAAAAAACTTTTGACGGCTCAATTGAATGTTTAAAAGTAAGAGGCATGATGGTTTCTTTTGGAAATGCTTCTGGTCCTTTAGATCCATGTAATATTACTAAATCTTTAGCTCCAAAAGGCTTATATTTAACCAGACCGAGTATTGCTCATTATACAACATCAAGAGAAGAGCTTGATGAAGCAGCTAATAAAGTTTTTGAAATGTTCATTACAAAAAAATTTACTTTAAATATTTTTAAAAAATATTCTTTAACAGAAGTCGTGAAAGCTCACGAAGATTTGGAAAATAGAAAAATTTTAGGTCCTGCCATAATAATTCCTAACTAACATCAACATCCATATCAGACATATGAAGTTTAAGTGCATTTGTTGATATATGTATTTCTCTTATAAAGAAAATAATTGATACAATCATGGATAAACAACAAGAACCAAAAATTAATCTAGCAATTAAAATTTCATTTAAATAAAGACCAAGAACAGTAAGCATGTTAAATAAAAATCCGAATGCTGCAAACATAATGGTCCATCTTAAAAGAGTAATTCTTCCACTTAAATTTATAAACTGTTTCTTCCATTCTGCTGGAATGTGATTTTCATAAACATGCTCATCGTGAAGTTCTCTAATTAATTTGCTTAATGAATGGAATCTATTACTATATATATTCATTAATAAAGGTATAGCCGGAAACATTAACGCTGTTACTGTGTAATCTATATTCATACGAATCAAATTGATTATCAATCTTGTGTTTGTTATTTACAAGTAAATTTTATGAACCAAATTAATCTTTTAATTGAATTGTCCAGATTAAAGAAGCCGATCGGTTATATGCTTTTATTTTGGCCCTGTGCTTGGGGGTTAACTATTGCTTATGATTTTTCTGATGAAAAAATTACATATTTCTATCAACTAACTTTATTTTTATTAGGTGCGATTTTAATGAGATCTGCGGGCTGCATAGTAAACGATATTGCTGATAGAAGATTTGATAAAAAAGTTTATCGAACAAAAAATAGACCTATTGCTTCAGGGAGAGTGTCCGTGGTTCGTGGAGTTATATATTCCTTGACTTGTTTATCCTTATCTTTGTGGATACTCATTTTATCAGCATCAATATAAATATATTCTGGTTTACTCATCTTTAATTTTGCTGGCATGTTTATCCATAATTGAAATCCATGTAGTTTACCCTCCTTCATAGCGGGCATCTCCGAGTGAATAATGCCACTCCCTGTTTTCATCCACTGAACATCCCCAGCTGTCATTCTTCCTTCACCACCAGTGCTATCTTTGTGTTCAAAATCTCCAGCCAACATGTAAGTAACTGTTTCAATACCCCTATGTGGATGTGGTGGAAAACCAGCAATATAGTCCTCACTTTTTTCTGAACCAAATTCATCTAACATTAAAAAAGGGTCAAAGTAATTTGGTTCAACTCCAATACTTCTTTTTAATTTTACTCCAGCACCATCCGATGCTTGAATAGGGTCTATAATTTTGCTTACCTCAATATTTTTCATAAAAGTTAATTAATAAGTATAATGTTTAATGCAACATTACTTTTTGTCTAAGCAATAACCTTTAGCACCATTAACCACTAAAAACAAAAATCCACCAGCCAAAGCAATATTTTTCATGAAAGCAATAAATTGCATTTGGTCACCAAGATTATTGTGAAATATTATTGCTGTAGCAATACAAAATAAACTCAAAGCAGCCGCTGCAATTTTAGTTTGATAACCAATGATAATTAAAATTGGTGCAACAATTTCTAAAATTATAGCAGGTATCAATAAAAATCCAGGAAGGCCAAAACTTTCCATCCATCCAGTTGTTCCTTCATAGTTTCCAATCTTATTAAACCCACTTAGTAAAAAAATGCCTGAAATAAAAATTCTTCCAACTAAATCTAAAATATTATTCATAATTTTTATCCACACCTATTACATCTAACCGTAGCAAACATATCATCCCAATCAGTTTCTTTCTCCTCTACGTAATCTAACAAACATCTTAGAGCTTTTGATTGATCTGGCAGATCATATTTATCAACTATTTGTTCTAACATCTTTTCTGAGTCAGAATAAATTTCAAAAGACACATCTTTTTTTTCACTCATATTTCTCCTTTGTAGTTATATCCTGTCAATTAATTTATATATTAAATCCTCTTTTTACACATGTGGTAAATAATCAACTTAGATTTTGTGTAATAGTTCTGATAAATCTTTGATTTCATAATTTGGTTTGTAGTCTAGATTATCAAAGATGTTTCTATTTCTGTTTACCCAAATGGCATTATAACCATAGTTTCCACCACCAGATACATCCCATGTATTTGCACTTAAAAAAGCTACTTCATTTTTTTCTATATGATATTTTTGAATAGGCATGTCATAAACTTTAGAGCTTGGTTTATATACGCTAACATCTTCAACTGAAAATAAGTCATCAAATAAATTATCTAGATTGTTACTTTTAACTAATTGATTTAATAGAGCAGGAGTTCCGTTTGAAAGAATAGCTAATTTAAATTTTTTTTCTTTAAGAATTTTTAAAGTTTTTGGAACTTCTTTGAAAGGGGAAAGAATCTTATATAAATTCAATAACTCATCTCTCATAGAAGAGTCTATATTGAAAGCTTTCATAGACTTATCCAAACTATCTTCTGTAACTTGCCAAAAATCTTTATGTCTTCCCATTAAACTTCGAAGCCAAGTGTATTCCAATTGAGTAGTTCTCCAAAAATTTGCAAAACCTTCCCATTTATCTCCAATTTTATCTTTGCATTTTTCAGCAGCAGAATTGACATCAAACAATGTTCCATAAGCATCAAAAATTATTGCTTTAATATTTTTCATAAACTAACTTAACACAAATGAATTATATTAGATTATTTTTTTCAAACATACTTTCAGCTGACATGACTGATAAATTAGATAAGTTACAATCTCATTATTTGACTAAAGTTATGAGAATTAAGGAAAATGAAGTTTTTTCATTATTCAATAAAAACGGTGAATGGGAAGCAAAAATTTTATCAATATCAAAAAATATAGTTGAATTTAAAACAACTAAACAACTAAGACAAAAAGAAACAACTAAAGAATTGTGGTTAGCATTTTCTCCGATTAAATCAAACTACCAGAATTTTATGATACAAAAAGCTACAGAACTTGGAGTTTCTAGATTTTTGCCAATTATTTTTGATCGCACAGTAGTTAGAAAAATTAACAAAGAACGATTAAAAAAAATTGCTATAGAAGCTAGTGAACAATCTAATCGTCTTAATGTTCCTTTAGTTGAGAAGGCTCAAAATTTAGATAATTTTATGAATTCAAATTCTATGGATTTAATTTTTACAGATTTAAATTCTGATAATAAAAAAATTGATAAAACAAAGTTCACAGACAAACCTACTTGTATTATAATAGGTCCAGAGGGAGATTTTTCAGAAGCTGAAAGGAAGAAGATTCTTACTTTTAAAGGTGTTCAGGCTATCAAAATTAATGAGAATATTTTAAGGTCAGAAACAGCGGTGATATCGGCAATTTCGATCGTAAATTATGTGATTAATTGATAAATTGTCGCGAAAACTAAAGTGTAATTTTAACAAAAGAGCTTTATATAGCTATTAAAAATGAAAAAATTTTTATTTATATTTTCTACTATTTTTATAACTCAAGCAGCTTTAGCTGACCAACCAAAAGATTGGCAACTGGGTTTTCAAAATCCTGCTTCAGATGGAATGAGAGATATTGTTAACTTTCATAACAATCTTTTACTTCCAATTATAATAGCAATTAGTGTTTTTGTTTTATTCTTAATGCTTTATGCGTGTGTGAGATTTAGAGCTTCAGCTAATCCAAATCCGTCTAAACGAACACACAATGTGACTGTCGAAATTTTATGGACTTTAATTCCGTGTTTGATTTTAATAGTAATGGCAGTTCCATCATTTAAAATTTTATATAAACAAGACACAATTCCAAAAGCTGATTTGACTATTAAGGCTATCGGCTATCAGTGGTATTGGGGATACGAATATCCTGACGAAAATATTATCTTTGATTCTTATATGATTGAGAAAAAAGATTTAAAAGCTAATCAACCTAGATTACTTGCAGTAGACAATGAGGTTGTTGTTCCAGTAAACAAAGTTGTAAAAGTTTTAATTACAGCAAACGATGTATTACATGCTTGGGCCTTACCATCTTTTGGAGTAAAAAGAGATGCGGTTCCAGGAAGAATTAATGAAACATGGTTTAAAGCAGAAAAAGAAGGGACATACTATGGTCAGTGTTCAGAACTGTGTGGAATTAAGCATGCTTTCATGCCGATCACTGTCAAAGTTGTAAGTGAAGAAGATTATCAAGAATGGTTATCAGAGGCACGAGTTAAATTCGCCAAAGAAGAAATTGAAAATGATAAATTAAAACTAGCTAGTAAATAAATATGTATACACAAACAGCATCACACGACGATCATCATACACCAACAGGTTGGAAGCGTTGGGCATATTCAACTAATCATAAAGATATAGGTACAATGTATTTAATCTTTGCAATTGTTGCAGGAGTAATAGGTACAGCATTTTCAGTTTTAATGAGAATGGAATTGATGCACCCAGGTGATGGTATCTTAGGTGGAAATTACCATTTATATAATGTGTTGGTTACAGGTCACGGTTTAATTATGATTTTCTTTATGGTGATGCCGGCAATGATTGGTGGCTTTGGTAATTGGTTTGTACCAATTATGATTGGTGCACCTGACATGGCATTTCCAAGAATGAATAATATTTCTTTCTGGTTGTTACCAGTTTCATTAACATTATTAATTTTATCAATTTTTGCAGACGGTCCTCCCGGTGCTTCAGGTGTTGGTGGTGGATGGACTATTTATCCTCCATTATCTTCTAAAGCTGGTCAGCCAGGTCCTGCGATGGACTTAGCAATTTTAAGTCTTCATTTAGCGGGAGCTTCTTCAATTTTAGGGGCAGTGAATTTTATCACTACAATTCTAAATATGAGAACACCCGGTATGACATTACATAAAATGCCATTATTTGCTTGGTCAATTTTAGTAACAGCATTTTTATTATTGTTATCTCTTCCAGTGCTAGCTGGCGCAATAACAATGTTATTAACAGATAGAAATTTTGGAACCGCTTTCTTTGAAGCTCAAACAGGAGGTGATCCAGTTTTATTTCAACATTTATTTTGGTTTTTTGGTCATCCAGAAGTTTATATTTTAATTCTTCCAGGTTTTGGAATGATCAGTCATATTGTTTCAACATTTTCTAGAAAACCTGTTTTTGGTTATCTAGGGATGGCATATGCTATGGTTGCTATTGGAGTTGTAGGCTTTGTTGTATGGGCACACCATATGTATACAGTGGGTTTAAGTACAGACACTAAAGCTTATTTCTTAGCTGCTACAATGATTATAGCTGTACCAACAGGTATTAAAATTTTCTCCTGGATCGCTACAATGTGGGGTGGATCAATATCTTTTAAAACACCGATGGTTTGGGCGCTTGGATTTATATTTATGTTCACAGTTGGAGGGGTGACAGGCGTAGTTTTAGCAAATGCTGGTGTAGATACAGCAATGCATGATACTTACTATGTTGTTGCACACTTTCATTATGTTTTATCATTAGGTGCTGTCTTTGCAATTTTTGCTGGTTTCTATTATTGGTTTTCAAAAATGTCTGGGTACGAGTACTCTGAATGGCTTGGGCAATTGCATTTTTGGTTAACCTTTATTGGTGTGAATTTAATTTTCTTTCCACAACATTTTTTAGGATTAGCGGGAATGCCAAGAAGATATGCTGATTATCCAGATGCATTTGCTGGATGGAACTATATTTCTTCAATCGGTTCATATGTTGCAGTAGCTGGATTAGCAGTGTTTTTTGTTAATCTTATTTATTCTTTTGCAAAGAAAAAAGCAGCAGCTCAAAATCCATGGGGAGTAGGAGCTACGACTCTAGAATGGACTGTACCATCTCCACCAAACTTCCATACTTTTGAAGAATTGCCAAAATTTGAGGATGATCACGAAATACAAAAATCTCATAATTAATAAAAGAGCAAAAAAAAATTAATGAGCAATTCAAGGTTAAAGAAAAGAAGTTTAAGCCAGGAGGATTTATTTAATCTTTCTGAGCTATTCAAGCTAATGAAGCCAAGAGTAATGTCGTTAGTAATTTTTACATGTGCTGTAGGATTGTTAACATCACCAAATATCATATCAACAAAAGATGCTATAATAGGAATCCTATTAGTTTCCTTAGGAGCAGGTGCAGCCGGAGCACTGAATATGTGGTACGAGTCAGATCTAGATGCCTTAATGACAAGAACTTGTCTACGACCAATACCAACTGGAAAAGTTAATAGAAATCAAGCCCTAATTTTTGGTGTTACGTTATCTGTTGTTTCAGTAGTTGCGTTAGATTATTTCACTAATAGAATTTCAGCGGCCATTTTACTTTTAACAATTCTGTTTTATGTTTTTGTTTACACAATTTGGTTAAAAAGAAGAACTCCACAAAATATAGTTATTGGTGGAGCCGCAGGAGCATTCCCACCCGTAATTGGATGGACTATTGCAACAGGCTCTTTATCGATCGAACCATTAGCTTTTTTTTTAATAATATTTTTTTGGACACCTTCACATTTTTGGGCCTTGAGTTTGTACAAATCAAATGATTATAAAAAAGCAAATATACCTATGTTACCATTAACTAATGGCATTGAGAGCACCAAGACCAATATATTTGTATATTCATTGATAATGTTGCCAATCATAATTTTTCCTTTCTTAATAAGTTTTGTGGGTTTAATTTTTTTAATTCCTGCATTGTTATTAACTCTTTATTATAATTTTTTATGTTATGAACTTTATAGTTTTAAGAAAAATAAGTTTGATCCAAAAAAAGCTAAATCAATATTTGGATATTCCATTTTATATTTATTTTTGGTTTTTGTGCTTTTTCTGATAGATAAGATTTTATGATAACACCTGATAAAAAAACTAAGAAAAAAAATATACTTACTGCTTTAGCAATAATAGCTTTTATGATTTTTCTTTTCTTTTTTACACTCTACAATACAGGAGTATTTGACAGATCAATATGATGCAAAAAAAAAAATTAACACCTTTAGTATTATCTGGAATTTTTGTTATAATGCTGGGCTTATCATACGCAGCAGTGCCTTTATATGATTTATTCTGTAGAGTGACTGGTTTTGGAGGGACAACTCAAATATCAAATAATGCTCCAAAAATAGTATTAGATAAAGTAGTTAGTGTAAGATTTGATACAAACGTTAATAATTTACCTTGGGATTTTAAAGCTAAATCAAACGTTATGGATGTAAAAGTTGGCGAAGTAAATAAAATAGAATTTACTGTGGAAAATTTTAGTAATGAGCCTACAGCAGGAGTAGCTAGCTTTAATGTTTCTCCATCAACTTTTGGAAAATATTATAGTAAACTAGGTTGTTTTTGCTTTGAAAAACAAGAACTGAAAGCTGGGGAAAAAGCCACATATGTAATGGTTTTTTATTTGGACCCTGAAATGGTCAATGATCCAACTGTAAAAAACTTAGAAGATGTAACTATGTCGTATACTTTTTTCTCGACAGATTACTATAAACAATCATAATTCAAAAAAATGTCAGCAGAAAAAAAACATGATTATCATTTAGTAGATCCAAGTCCTTGGCCTATTTATACTTCTTTTTCATGTTTGGTGTTAGCTTTAGGATCAGTTTATTACCTTCATACAGATGTATCATGGGGAATGTACCTTGGTTTTGCCCTATTAATTTACGGTGCATACATGTGGTTTAGAGATGTAGTTATTGAAGCTGAACATCAAGGACATCATACCCCTGTAGTTCAAATTCATCATCGTTACGGAATGACTTTATTTATTGCATCAGAGGTAATGTTTTTTGTAGCATGGTTTTGGGCATATTTTGATGTAAGTCTTTTTCCAAATGAATTTACAGGCAATGTCTGGCCACCAAAAGATATAGAAACTTTTGATCCTTGGGATATTCCATTAATCAATACATTAATTTTGTTACTATCAGGAACAACAGTGACGTGGTCTCATCATGCTCTTTTAGAAGATGATAGAAAAGGTTTCATCCAGGGTTTATGGTTGACAGTTATTTTAGGTTTTTGTTTTACTCTTTTACAAATTTATGAGTATCAGCATGCATCATTTTCATTTTCAGGTCATATATATGGTTCAGTATTTTATATGGCAACAGGTTTTCATGGTTTCCATGTACTAGTGGGAACTATATTTTTAGCTGTATGCTTGTTCAGAGGAAAACGGGGACACTTTAATAAAGATCATCATTTTGGTTTTGAGGCTGCAGCTTGGTATTGGCACTTTGTTGATGTGGTATGGCTGTTTCTGTTTGCAGCTATTTACATTTGGGGAAGTTAATTTTTGGCTCTTGAAACATAAGTTTTTATTCTCAGTTTTTGTAATTTTTTTCATATTAGTTTTTATTTCACTAGGCTCATGGCAAATAGTTCGTTTAAATTGGAAAAACAATCTTATTTTAGAAATCAAAAATTCTTTGAAAAATCCTCCTGTTGAATTAACTCAATCTAACCATCAAAATTATTTAAAAATTAAATCATCCGGATCTATAGACTTTGATAAACAAATTTACTTATATAATTTAAATGATAATGGAACGCCAGGTTTTGAAGTTATAAATCCAATTTTAATTGAAAATGATAATTATTTAATTAATAGAGGGTGGATACCCTTTGAAAAAAAAGAGTCTGATGAAATAAATATTTTTGATGAAAATGATTTTGTTGGAACATTAAAATTACAAGGAAAAAAAAATATTTTTAAACCAGATAATGATATTAAAGGAAATTATTGGTTTAGTTTGAATAGAGAGGATATTTTAAAGTTTACAGGCAGAGAATTCTCTAAATATATAATTTATTTAGATGGAAATTATCAATTTCCTAAACCAAAAACAATTACTGCTAATATTTCCAATAATCATAAAAAATATGCAATTACTTGGTTTTCATTAGCGATTTCAATTCTTTTGTTATATTTATATTTTAGAAAAAAGAATTATTAAATGGACTACATAAGCACAAGAAATAGCTCAAACAGCTTTAAATTTGAGGATGTTTTTATCAAAGGATTAGCAGATGATGGAGGGTTATTTGTTCCAAAATCACTTCACAAATATAGCCAAAAAGATTTAGTTGAATTTAAAAATCTTGAATACAAAGAACTAGCTAAAAAAATTATCAATCCTTTCATTGGTGATTTTATGAGCAAACATGACTTGAGTAAAATTATTGATAAATCCTATTCAGTCTTTAGAAAAAAAAATGTGGTAGAAATAGTTAAGATTGGAGATCGATCAGTGCTTGAATTATTTCATGGACCAACGTTAGCTTTTAAAGATGTTGCTATGCAACTTTTAGGTAATTTTTATGAATATTATTTAAATAATGAAAATAAAAAAATAAACATAGTTGTAGCTACATCAGGAGATACTGGTGCGGCAGCAATTGATGCAATTAAAGGTAAAAAGAATGTAAACATTTTTGTTCTTCACCCAAATAACCGTATTTCTTCAGTCCAAAGAAGATTGATGACTACTGGTAAAGAAAAAAATGTTTTCAATATTGCTGTTGAAGGAAGTTTTGATGATTGCCAAAATTTAGTTAAAGAAATGTTTACAGATAAAATTTTTGCAAATGAAATTAAGATGTCTGGTGTAAATTCAATTAATTGGGCTAGAATTATTGCCCAAAGCATATATTATTTTTATACTTATTTTTTAATCGAAGATAATAAAGAGCCCATAAATTTTTCAGTTCCAACAGGAAATTTTGGTGATGTATATGCAGGCTATCTTGCAAAAAAAATTGGTCTTCCAATAAATAAGTTCGTAGTTGCAACAAATCAAAACGATATTTTACATAGGGCAATTACAAATGGCGCATATAATGTAGAAAATGTTGCAGAAACAATTTCACCGAGTATGGATATTCAAATTGCTAGTAATTTTGAAAGACTTATTTTTGATTTAAACGAACATAACGATAAAAAAACGATTGATGTTATGAAAAGCATTAAAGAAAGAGGAAAATATGCAATTCAAAAAGAAAACTTAGATAAAATTAATGTTGATTTTTTATCAGCACGCATGGATGAAAATGAAATTTTGAGTACCATTAAAAATGTTTATGAAAAATTTGATAAAGTTTTAGATCCTCATAGTGCCATAGGTTATGGAGCCTTTGATAAAGTTAAGCTTAAGGGTAATAATATTGTATTAGCAACAGCTCATCCTAGTAAGTTTCCAGACGCAATTGAAAAAGCAATTAATATAAAAGCTGAACTACCAGATGAGCTAACGTTTATTTTGGATGAAAAAGAAAATTATGACATAATCGATAATAACCTTAATAAAATCAAAAAATACATAAAGGAAAGAACTTAATGAAGTTAAAAGAAAATGACAAAATTCCTAACTCTGAAATTTTTATTCTAGAAAATGGTGAACCAACTAAAAAAAATATTGAAGACTTATTGAAGAGTAAAAAAGCTATAATTTTTGGCTTACCAGGGGCATTTACATCAGTTTGCTCTGCTAAACATTTGCCAGGTTACGTAAATTTGCATCAACAATTTAAAGATAAGGGAATTAATCATATAATATGTGTGTCAGTGAATGATCCATTTGTTATGAACGCTTGGGGTAAAGAGAATAATGTTGGTGACCAGATTATAATGATGGGAGACCCATTTTTAAATTTTACTAAGGCTATTGGCGCCGAAGTAGATAAAAGTGGAAGAGGACTAGGTATTAGATCTAACAGATACACAATGCTAGTTGACGATATGAAAGTAATAAAATTGCAAGAAGAAAAAGATACTGGCTCTTGTGAAATATCTGCAGCTGAAAATTTTTTGAAATTAATCTAAATTAGCGGCTTTTTTTGCCAATAAATCAACTTCTTCATTTAATGGATTGCCCGCATGTGCTTTAACCCAATTCCATCTAATTTTAAATGATTGATTAAGATTATATAGCTGAAGCCATAAATCTTTATTTTTTACATCTTCTTTCTTTGAGGTTTTCCAATTATTCTTAATCCAGGCATTTATCCATTCAGTAATTCCAAGTTTTACATACTGAGAGTCTGTGTAAATTTCTATCTCATCTTTAAGATCTATATTTTTTAAAGCATTGATAGTAGCCATTAATTCCATTCTATTATTTGTAGTATTTTTTTCACTACCGCTAATTTTTTTTGTATTTCCATTATCATTTATGATTGCAGCCCAGCCACCATTACCTGGATTTTCTAGACAAGAGCCATCAGTATAAATTTTAATCATTATTTTAAATAATCTTTATAAGTTTTTAAATTATTATGTATTACAATTTTTTGGTAATATTCTCTAGGGTCTTTGATTTTGATGAGTGCTGTTTTAGGAGTATTAGTATAATCATAAAGTCTAGTTAAAAAATATCTCATTGCTGCACCACGACATAAAATATTCAATGAATTTTTTTCTTTAATTGAAATTTTTTTAATACTTTCATACCCTTTAATTAAATTTTTTACTTTCTTTTTATTAATTAAAAATTTTGAATTTTTTTTATCAAAACATAGCGCATTAACACAGATAGCTATTTCATACATAAAGTAGTCATTAGCAGCAAAGTAAAAATCAATTATACCCGATAGTTTGTTATTTTTAAAAAAAATATTATCTATAAATAAATCTCCATGAATTATTCCATTAGGCAATCCTTTTGGCCATTTTCTTTTAATATCTTGAAAATTATTTTTTAAAAATTTTTCTATATTTGTAAATTTCTTTGATTTAAATTTGATACTGTTTAATAATGGATTTAAATTTTTAATACCCATAGAATTTTTTCTATAAAGTTTTACTTTTTTTGATGATAAATGCATTTGGGCAATTATTTTCCCTACATCAAAGCAATTTTTTAAACTAAGTTTTTTTTTATCTTTTCCATCGAGAAAAGAAACTACACAGGCTGTTTTATTTTTTATTCTAATTAGATAATCTCCACTTTTATTTTTAAGAGGTTTTGGGCAATTAATTTTAAAATTATTTAAATGGTCCATTAATTTCATAAAAAATGGTATTTCTTTTTGAGAAACTCTTTTTTCAAAAATTGTAAGTATAAATTTTTTATTTCTTGATTTTAATAAATAATTTGTATTTTCGATTCCTTGCTTGATACCTTTAAAGTCAATAATTTTGTTTACTTCAAATTTCTTATTTATGTATAAAACTTCTTTTTTACTTATTTTTGTATAAACGGCCATTTTAATTTAATTTTTTTGGAACTTTGAAAACAACGTTCTCTTTGATGATTTCTATTTCATCTATACTAACTGTAAATCTATTTTTTAATTCTTTTATAAAATTATCAACTAATATTTCAGGTGCTGAGGCTCCAGAGGAAATACCAATTGTATTAGAATTTTCAATCAAATCGAATGGAATTTTACTTTGAGAATGAATTAATTGTGAGTTAGAACAGCCTGATTTTTTAGCGACTTCGACCAATCTGACAGAATTAGAGGAATTTCTACTGCCAATTACAAAAAATAAATCACACTCTTTTGCTATATTTTTAACAGCCATCTGTCTATTTGTCGTGGCATAACAAATATCCTCTTTTGCAGGCTCTTTTATATTGGGAAATTTATCTTTTAATATTTTAATTATATCTTTTGTATCATCAACTGACAAAGTAGTTTGAGTAACATAAGAAATTTTTTTATTTTCAGTAGTATATTTTTTTGCATCATCTTCATTCTGAATGAGATCAATAGATCCTTTAGGTAATTGACCCATTGTACCAATAACTTCGGGATGGTTTTGATGTCCAATTAAAATTAAATGATAGCCAGCTTTATGAAGATTTTCAGCCTCTCTATGTACTTTTGATACTAAAGGGCATGTAGCATCAACATAAGTCATATTATAGTCCTTTGCATCCTCAGGTATTTTTTTTGGAACACCATGTGCTGAAAATATAACTGGTCTTGATTTATCCTTTATCTCTTCAAGCTCTTCAACAAAGATAGCTCCTTTGCTTTTTAAATCATCTACCACATATTTGTTATGAACTATTTCATGACGAACATAAACTGGAGCACCATACTTTTGGATTGATTTTTCAACAATCTCTATAGCTCTTTCGACACCAGCACAAAAACCTCTGGGAGCAGATAATAATATTTTTAATTCCTTATTTTTCATTTTTTTCAATTAAATATTCGAGCAATATATGTGGAAAGGTTAAAGACGCCAAACCTATAAATATTACCTTTAATATAGCATCATTTAAAACATTATAGTTTGTTAAAAATATTAAAAAAACGATAAACAAAATTGCTGTTATCAATGTTAATGGCAAAGATTTATTTAAAAATTCTTTAAATCCTTTTCTAAAATCAGCTTTATTCAGTTCAATGGCTAATTTAAATGAATGTCTTATTGAGTGTAAAAAACAAAAATAAATCGTAAAAGCTATAAGAGGATGGCATGCGATATTTAATAAAATTATTGCAACTTTTTCTGATGTAAAACTCGTAACATAATTATAGCCAGAAAAAAAACATCCAATTATTAAAGAAATTGCTAATAATATTATAAAAATCTTTTTTTCTTGAAAAAAATACAAAATATTAATTAAATTTTCATTTTTAATATATAAAACCTTAAAAATATTTAGGGTCTCATCAAAGTGAAAAGATAAGGGTGCAAGTATAATTGGTAAACCTAATATTAGAAATCTAAAAAAACTTTGATTATTTTCGTCTAGAGAATCTTCTTTTCCAAAATGATAAGTTGCGACAAGTAAGAATAAGATCAAAGTAAAAGAAGGTAAAATTAACCACATAAAGATTATGAAAATACCTATTAGTGAGTAACTTAAGTAAAATATTATTTTATTTTTAATTTGATATTTTTTTAATAATTCATAACCCTTTATATGATCCAAAGATCCGTGACTAATGCCAATAGTAAGAATAAGAAAAAGAGATAGAGTATTTAGAAAAATTGATCCAGTCTCCCAATTACTTGTTTCACTTCCTAGAGTTCCCATAAGAAGCAAACTAAGTGTTAAAAATAAAATACTATGTCTAGTTACTGAAGGCATATTATTCAAATAAAGCTTTTATAAAAATCCATTTTGGCATTTTAAAAATTATATTTAAATCTTCTAAAAAATTACTTTTATTAGATAAAAATCTTATAACAGTCTTCGGTGAGGCCTTAAACATTTTAAAAAATATGTCAGACATTTTTTCGGGGTGTTTATTTAAGACCCGAAGAAAAATGTCATCTAAAAATTGATACTTTTTACTTATTTCAAATTTTTTAGAATTTGAGATATTTTCAATATTTTTACATATGTATTTGCTATGTTCTTGAATGTTGAGAAAAGTATAACCCGTGCTTAATCTGGTCATACCTCCAGCAGTTCCAATATTTATTTTATTTTTTGTTCTTTCGTATGTTGGGTAGAATAGAGGTATCGCACCTTCTTCTTTATAAGTTATTTTATAATTTTTTAAATTTAAATGATTTTCAATATAATCTTTTATTTGATGGTCATAATCTTTTTGAGAATTATCATTCATTTTTGATAACCAAGTTGTTTCAATTAAAGCCTTAGTTTTTGAGTATGGTAAGGTATAAAAAAAATGAACACTTTCTCTTTGATCACAGTCAAAATCCATAAGATTAAAAATTTCTTCATCGAAAAAATCATTTTGAGTTTCAATTTCCACGCCACAAAAATGTTGCCAAAGGTTACGATGATCTCTTTTAATCGATGGAACACTATTAAAAACAAAAGAATTTTTTGAATTAATTTCGTTTATATCTTTAAAGAAAGAAATATTTTTGTTTTCATTTAATTTATTATTAATTTTTTCATAAAATAAGCCACTATCAACACTTTGGTATGGATAAATCGTACATTGTAAATGGTTAGTGTTTTTTGGAATATTTACTGTAAAATTTTCCCAACTTTTCTTTACACAATCATCAAAATTATGATTTGCTACTTTCCAAAAAGACCAAGTTTTATCTTTTTTATATTCTTCTCTTGGTTCAATAATTGCTAAAGTTTTATCTTTTAACTTTTCATTTATTTCAAGCTCATATGCAAGAGATAATCCTGCACAACCACCTCCAATTATTATATAGTCAAATTCTTTCATCTAAATTTATTTCTTCATTTATTAAATTATGATCATGTTGTATTTGATCTTCTTTTTTATAATTAAATGATAGTTTAATTAAGTCAAAAATTGAGAGAAAAGTCTCTAAAACCTTTTCTGCATTTGAAACATATATTTTTCTTGAATTTTTATAATTTTCTAAATTTTTTTTACTTAAAATCTTATATCCTATTTTTCTATAAACCCTTCTAGCAACTAAAATAGAAAAACGGAAACTTATTGGTATATCTTTAATTGAATAAAATGAATTTTCATAAAAAGTATCAGCAAGACTGATAGTTGATGAAATTTCCTCAAAATTTTCATTTATATAAAAACGATTATTTTTTGAGTCTTCAATTACATCTCTCGATATATTAGTAAGTTGCATAGCAATTCCAAGGTCAATAGCTGACATTAATGAACTTTTTTTATTAACCTTTAGAATTTTTGCCATCATCAACCCAACAGTCCCAGCTACCCTATAAGAGTAAATTAACAGATTTTTTTTTGAATTTAATTCAACTTTATCTTTAATATCTGACTCAATTCCAATCAATAAATCTTGAACAATTTTTAAGGAAATGTTGAATTCTTCAATAAGATCCCACATATTTTTGATAATAGGATCATTGAAGTTTTTTTTATTAAAATCACTTTCAAATTGATCAAATTTTTTCTTTTTATTTTCTACTTCGTCATTATCATCTGCAATATTGTCTGCGACTCTGCAAAAATCATACAAAGCTGAACATTTTTTTAGAGTTTCTTTAGGTAAAAAAAAACCGGCCCAACTAAATGATTTAGCATAAACAGATAAATAACTTTTATTAGACATTACAAAATTTTATCTAATACTTTTGCCGATGAAAGCACCCCTGGCACACCAGCCCCTGGATGAGTTCCTGCTCCTACAAAATAAAGCCCATCATATATCTCAGATTTATTATGAAATCTAAAATAAGCTGATTGTGAAAATTTTGGTTGGATTGAAAAACCAGAACCATATTTAGTATTTAAATCTTTTTCAAAATAATCTGGTGTTAAATAAAAATCTTCAACAATATTTTCTCTAAGATTTGGCATTAGGTCGTTTTCCATTTTATCTATAACCAAATTTTTCATTTTTTCGCCTTCAACCGACCAATCAATTTTAGACTGATTATTTGGCACTGGAACCAAAACATAAAAACAATCTTGTTCTGGAGGAGCCATGGATTTATCAGTAGCAGATGGTCTATGAAGATAATAACTTATATCATTATTTAATTTTTTATTCTCAAATATATCATCAAGATGTTCTTTGTATTTGTTACCAAATTTTATTGTATGATGTTCAACATCTTTATAAGTTATTCTAGTTCCAAAATAGTAAACAAATAATCCCATAGAATATTCCATTCTATTTTTTTTCCACTTAAACATAAGTGAATCTTTATTCCCATTTAACATTTTTTCGTAGACAGCTGGCGGATCTGCGTTACAAATAACACTATTAGTTTCAATTTTAGTTTGATCATCTAATTGAACACCAGTTATTTTATTGCCAGTAGAAATAATTTTTTTTACTTCATGACCTTTTATAATTTTTATGCCAACCTCATTCATTAGTTTTTCAAAACCTTTTATAATATTACCAGTTCCACCCATTGAATAATGTATTCCCCATTTTTTTTCTAGATATAGAATTAGTCCATAAATAGAAGTTGTTGTGAAAGGATTCCCACCAACTAAAAGTGGGTGCATACTAAACATTCTTCTTAGTTTTTCATTTCTTATATAAGACGAAACTAGGGAATAAACTGATTTATAACTTTTAAGTTTTAATAGAGACGGTAATTGTTGCATCATTACAAAGGGCTTATCAAATGGCACATCTGCAAGCTCCATAAACCCTTTATCAAAAATTTTTTTTGTAAAATTGACTAATCTCTCATAACCTTTCACATCTTCTTTGTTTATTTCTTCAATTTGTTTTTTCATTTCAGTTTCGTTACCTGAGTAATTAAATTTTGAATTGTCTTCAAAAACAAATTGATACCAAACTTTGAGTGGAGAAAGTTCTATATAATCTTTTGGATTTTTATCAAATAATTCAAACAATTCATTTATCAAGTAGGGTGCCGTAATTACTGTTGGACCACCATCGTAGGTAAATCCATTTTTGGTGAACACTCTAGCTCTGCCTCCAAGATCAGGGTGTTTTTCAATCAATGTTACTTCATGACCTTTAGCTTTAAGTCGTAGAGCAGCAGCTATACCTCCAAAACCAGAGCCAATTACAACAGAATTCATTTTGCTAACTTATAGTTTTTTAGAAAAATTGTAAGAGTATTATGAGTTAATTTTTTTTAACTCTTCTTTAGTTTCATCCAAGTTTTTTTGAAACAATGTATCAAGCTTAGATTTATCAACAGATGTAGTAATAATTTTTTTTACGGAGTCCATAGCAATCTTAATAGAAGCATCTTTTATTTCCTTAATTGCACTTTCTTTCATTTGATTAATTTTATTTTCAGCTAAATTTTTTTTCAAATCAGATGATTTATGAAATTTGTCATTTAGCTCAATGATTAATTTGTCACTATCCTGCTTGGCTTGATCTAAAATTTCTCTTTTAACATTTTCAGCTGTATCAAGTCTATTTTGTGCATTTTTTAATAAAGTCTTCGCTTCTGTTCTTAATTTTTCACTTTCATCAATCTCATTTTTAATATCGTTTATAAGTTTATTTAGAATGTCGTTTATTCTATGAGGTACCTTCAAGTAAATTAAGCCCCCAAAAAAAATGACAAACGAAACAGCTACCCAAAAAGTTGCATCAATTACCATAATACTTATCCCCATTCTTTTTAGATAAATCATCTACTATTGCAGAAATACTGCTATTGTTAATTTCAGCACCGATTAACTTTTGAACTAGTTCACCTGATGTTTCAATTGCAATTTTATTAATTTTTACTGGAGCATCTTTCCTAAGAAGATGAATTTCATCTTCAACTCTTTTGATTTCATCCTCAATTTGTTTATCAAGAATATCTCGCTTTACATTAATATCTTTCAAGGCTTTTTCTCTTGCTTGATTGAAAATATTTTTTGCCTCAGTTTTACTCTTAGTAATAATTAAATCATACTCATTAAGTTTTTTTTCACTTTCTTCTCTTTGTTTATCTGCTGCCTCAATATTATCTGAAATCTGTGATTTCCTAGACTCAAGGTTTGCACTAATTTTTGGAAGAATTAATTTAGATAAAACTACATATAAAATTCCAAAAGTTATTACTAACCAAAATATTTGAGAAACCCAAAACTCTGGATTTAATTGAGGCATACCTCCACTTTCAGCGGCAAAAACTTTTCCTATAAATAGGAAATTAAAAAATACTAGCTGATTAAATATTTTTTTTATCATCCAAATTTAAAATGCAAATAGAATGATTAAAGCAACAACTAATCCAAAAAGACCAGTTGCTTCCGCCAAGGCAAAGCCTAAAAGTAAGTTCGGAAATTGTTTTTGAGCTGCAGATGGATTTCTCATTGCACCTGATAAATAATTTCCAAATATTATTCCAATTCCAACACCGGCACCAGCTAGAGCTATTGCTGCTAGACCTGCTCCGATCATTTTTGCTGCTTCTAATTCCATTATATCCTCCTATTAGTTAATGGTGTAAATTTAATGCATCATTTAAATAGATACATGTTAAGATTGCGAAAACATATGCTTGAAGAAAAGCAACTAAGATCTCCAAACCTGTTAAAGCAACCGAAAAACTCAGTGGAAGCCATCCACCTACTATTCCAAGACTTATTACAAAGCCTCCGAAAACTTTCATCATAGTATGACCAGCCATCATGTTAGCAAACAATCTTACTGACAAACTTACCGGTCTACTTAAATAAGAAATTATTTCAATTATTACAATTAAAGGAAGTAGCACAACCGGCACACCACTTGGTACGAATAATTTAAGATACCCAAAGCCATGTTTAATAAAACCAACTATTGTTACTCCAATAAAAATAAATGCTGCCAACATAAATGTTACTATTATGTGGCTAGTAACTGTAAAAGTGTAAGGTATCATACCAAACATATTGCAAAATAAAACAAACATGAATAAAGAAAAAATAAAAGCAAAGTAAGGTCTTGCTTTTGATCCTGCAGTATCTCCAATCATTTTAGAGACAAATGTATAACTTAGTTCAGCTAGTAACTGCAGCTTGCTAGGAATAAGAGAATTTTTTTTTGAACCTAAACTAAAAACAATAAGAATTGCAAGAGAGCTTATAACCATAAACAAACTTGCATTAGTAAATGAAATATTAAATGCACCTACTTTTATTTCAGGTCCAATTCGATAAACTTCGAATTGTGTCATCGGATTTGCTGCCATAAATAAATCTACTTTTGCATGTTTTTTGCTGATTTAATTACATTCATAATTCCTGCAATTACACCAATAAAAAAAAATATTATAATTAACCAGGGCTTAGTACCAAAGGTCTTGTCTAAAATAAACCCAAAAATAGTCCCTACTGCTACCGCCGAAACAAGTTCAGTACTTAGTTTGAAAGCAGCGCCAATAGATGATGAATTTTCGTTGCCATTTTCAGATTTTTTCTTGAAAATTTTGTCTTTTGCAATCTGTAAGCGAGTTTTGAACTGATCTTTAGACATTTAATTTTATGCGACCATACTTTCAGCTTTTTGTAGATCGACTGCAACTAGTTGGCTTATTCCTTTTTCAGGCATTGTTACGCCATATAATCTATTCATTTTAGACATTGTTAATGCGTGGTGAGTTACAATTATAAATTTAGTATTTGTGATTTTAGTTAATTCATCTAGTAAATTACAAAATCTTGTTACGTTGGCGTCATCTAAAGGTGCATCAACTTCATCAAGCACACAAATAGGAGAGGGGTTTGTCAAGAATACCGCAAAAATTAAAGATAAAGCTGTTAATGCTTGTTCACCCCCTGACAAAAGAGTAATTGATTGTAGACGTTTTCCTGGAGGACTTACTAACATTTCTAAACCTGCTTCTAAAGGGTCATCCGAGTCAACTAATTCTAATTTAGCATTACCCCCATTAAATAACTTTGTATAAACTTCATTAAATTTTCGATTAACTTTTTCAAAAGCTTCAATTAATCTTTCCCTCCCTTTTTGATTTAGCTCGTTTATACTTTCCTTAAGTTTTGCTATTGCTGTTACAAGATCTAATCTGTCTTGTTCCATTTTTTTTATTTCAGTTTCATATTTATTTGTCTCTTCATCAGCCTTTAAATTTACAGATCCTAATTTTTCTCTCTCTTGTTTCTTTTTATCTAATAAATCCTCTTGATTAACAGCATCAGGAAGCTCTTCCTTACCAAATAAATTTGAATTTTCTAAAATATCTTCTTCAGCTAAATTTAATTCTGAATTAATTCTATCAACCAAATCATTTTTTCTTTTTTTTAGACCTTCAATAGTAGCACTAGAACTTGCTTTTCGTTCTCTGATTTGAATTGATTGTTCTTGAATTTCATTTAACTGTAATCTTAGGGTTTCTATTTTTTCATCTGTTGAGTTTATAATAGATTCATTCTCAGTTTTTTCTTGTTCAGAAATTCTTAGTCCCTCTGAAATTTGACCTTTTTTTTCAGCTTGTAGTCTTGGTTGATTATCTAATTTATCTAGTTGTGAGTTTAGTTTATTTTTTCTTTCAGATAATTCACTTACCATTTTCTCAGAGTTTGAAAGTAAATTTTTCCAACTTTCTATTTCTGTATCTATAATACTTATTCTTTCATTCCTTTTTACAGACTCCTTTTTAATATTTTGATTTTTACTATAACTGTCAGCATATTCTTCTATAAATAATTTACAATTGTCTAAAACATTGATTGCTTCTTCGTTTTTTTGTAAACTTATTAATTCTTTTACTTTATCAATTTCTTGTTTTAATTTATTTTTTGCATAATCTAAATCTTTACTAGATTTTTTTTCAGTTTCATAATATTTTGAGTCAATTTCAATAAGTTCACCTTTCTCTTCTTTAAGTCTTTTCTCATTTGAGTTAGCATCAATAACTATTCCTTTTTCTCTACTGATATCTTCATCAAATGTTTGAAGAGATTTCTTTGTATTTATTATTTCATCTTGAATTCTAGTATTTTCCTCATCTAGGCCCTGCAGCTCTAGATTGAGTCTTTGTATTTTTGAGAGATTTTCAATATTTTTTTCTCTTAAAGGTGCAATCTTGTCTGTTTCAGATTTAATTAAATTTTCGAGCTCAGAAATCTTATTATTGAATCCGCTTACTTCTCCTTCAGCTTCTGTATTAATTTCATTCTCAACTCTTATTTCCTTTTCTATTTCTAGCAATTTAAGATAATACAATCCTGCCTCTATTTTTTTAATTTCATCAGATATATTTTTATATTTAGTAGCTTCTTCAGCTTGCTTTTGAAGATTAGCTAATTGTTTTTCTTGTTGCCTTCTCAATTCATCAGCTCTTTTTAAATTATTTTCAGCTGCACTTAATCTTAATTCAGCCTCATGTCTTCTAACATGTAAGCCTGATATTCCTGCGGCTTCCTCAAGAATAGCCCTTCGATCAGTCGGTTTTGCGGTAACTAGCGCACCGATCCTTCCCTGACTAATCATAGATGGCGAATGTGCACCTGTTGATAAATCAGCAAAAAACATTTGTGTATCTCTTGCTCGCACTTCTTTGTCATTGATATAAAATTTTGAACCTTTGTCCTTTTCTATTTTTCTTCTTATGTGAATTTCATCTAATTCACGATATTGTATAGGGCCTTCATTATTTTTATTACCAAGAGAAATTGAAACCTCTGCAATGTTTTTTGATGTTTTATTTGAGGTTCCTGAAAATATTACATCTTCCATTCCAGAGCCCCTCATACTTTTTGCAGAAGTTTCGCCCATCACCCATCTTAAAGACTCAACAATGTTTGATTTTCCACATCCATTAGGCCCAACAATTCCTGTTAAACCATCTTCAATTAAGAAATTTGTTTTATCAGCAAAAGATTTAAATCCATTAAGCTGGATTTTTTTAAACTCCATGCCTTAACTTATATCAGTTTTTCTAAGGTTTCTTTCAAATTTTTATAATTTAAAGATTTTTCGAACTTTTTGTCGTTTATAATTATCGTAGGAGTAGCATTTACCTTAAAATTTTTAACACCTTCGATTCGATCATTTAAAACAAATTCTTCAATCTTTTTATTGTTTATACATTTTTCAAAATTTACTTGAAATCCTTCTTTTTCAATAAATTTTTGTAAATTGTTGTTTACCTGCTCAATTGTGTTTCCTTTGATCCATGCCTGTTGATTTGAATATAAACTTTCTAGAATTTCCATACCCTGGTCATGCTTACATTGAATAATCTTAGAGGCATTAAAAGCTGCAGCATCTAAAGGAAAATGTCTAAATTCAATCTTGGCTAGTCCTGTATCAATATAATCTTTTTTAAGTTGAGGATAAACATTTTTATGAAAGTCTGCGCAATGACTACATGTTAAAGACTCATACGCCAAAATAACAATTTTGGCATTTTGATTCCCAGAAATTATTCGATTTGTTTCTGCGTTCACAGTTGTTAAAGAGCCAAAAAACAAAGCTAATAATAATAAAAATTTTTTCATTTTTCCCTAAAAACCTTAGTTAACTCAATTAATGATTTTTTTATTTTTTCATTTTTAACATCAATGATTTTTTTTTGGTATTTATTATTTGTCACATTTTCATTATCAGCTTTATCTTCCAAAAAAAATTTTTTTTCATCGTCAAAACTTGTAAATTTAAGTTTTTCAACTACCAAATATCCAAAAAAACTATTCATTTTATCAATAATTTTTTTCTTTGAATATTCTAAATCAACTTCATGACCCCTCCTAACCATTATCAATAAAGTACTAACACCAAACCTATTAGAGTTTTTAAACGACTTTGGATAACAAATTTTGAATAAGTTTTCCCCTACAATATATTTCCAATTACTTAGAGTTTCAGAATAAATATGGCCTTTTTTATTAATGACCTTTTTAATATTTTTTGGCAAAGTGTCCTTAAAAGATCTTAAGCCTTGAATGCTCCTGTTTCTCTGCTTAGTATATTTTTTAAATTGCATATGAAAGAACAATTAGTAGCAAAAAAAATTCTTAATTGGTACGATTTAAATAAAAGAATATTGCCATGGCGAAAAAATTTTTCTTTGCAAAAAAGACAGTATTATACGTTGGTTAGTGAATTTATGTTACAACAAACACAGGTTGCAACTGTAATTCCTTATTTTAATCGATTTATAGAAAATATTCCCGATCTTAAATCTTTAGCTAAAGTTGAAAATAAAAAATTGATAAAACTTTGGGAAGGACTTGGGTATTACTCTAGAGTAAGAAATTTAAAAAAAACAGCACAAGTTGTTATCAAAAATTTTAATGGAAAATTACCTGGTAATTTTGAAGATTTAATAGCATTGCCTGGAATAGGAAATTATACAGCTAGTGCAGTATTAGCGATTGCTTTCAATAAACCATACATCCCATTGGATGGAAATATAGAAAGAGTTTTAAAAAGGTATCTTTATTTAAAGAAAGTTAATGAAATACGAAAAGATAATATTATTAAAAAAAAATCTATATTTGGTTCATCATCAAGATCTAGAGATTATGCTCAAGCATTGATGGAATTAGGCGCATTAATTTGTAAACCGACTAATCCATTGTGTAATCAATGTCCAATATCAAAAAAGTGCAAGTCATTTAAAAAGAATGATTTTGATTTAACAAAAAATATTAAAAAGAATATAGAGAAATACTTTCTTCTAAAAGTTTACAAAAAGGATGAAAGATACTTATTAATTAAAAATACTAAGTTTAATTTTTTAAAAAATTTGACAATATTTCCTATGGAGGAACTTTCTAAGCCGAAAAATTTTAATGAAAATTTAAATTTTAAAATGTCAAATATGAAAATGAACATAAAAATTCAATATTTAAGAAATAGTAAGAAATTTCAATCACCCTACTGGATAAGTGAAAAAAAATTAGACAATTACATGCTGCCATCATTTACAAAAAAAATTGTTAAATATTTAGAGAGAAATTGATGAAGAAAGTAGCCATCATTGGTGCTGGAATTTCAGGATTATTTATTGCCAATTTATTTAAAAAAAATCCTAATTATCAAATCAAGATATATGAAAAAAATACCTCAATCTCTTTAGAGGAGGGTTACGGCGTTCAATTATCTGTAAACAGCATAAAACTTTTAAATGAAATTGGATTTGAAAAATTGCAAAACGAGGAAAAATTCACTCCCGAAAAAATTAATTTTTATTTAAACAATAGCTCTAATAAAATATGTGAATTAGATATTACTAAATTCAATTCAAATGACTGTAGGTATACTACCTTAAAAAGATCATCTTTAATCAATTTTTTAAAAAAAGATTTAGAAAGTTTGATAAAGACTGGTTGTAATATTTCAAAAATAGACCAACAAGACGAAAAAATTATACTTTCTTTTGAAAATGATGAAATAAAAGAATGTGATTATTTGATTATTTCTGATGGGGTTTTTTCAAAAGGTAAAAGTCTAATTTCTAAAAGTAAGGTTGAACCTAGATATAATAATACATTAGCAATTAGAGGCATTCTAACTAAATCTCCTGAAAACATTGATAATAAAAATATCGCTTTATTTTTAGACTCAAATTTTCATCACGTAATTTATCCTGTAAATCCAAGTGGAGATTTAAATTTTATAGCTATAATAAAATACAAACTTTCAGCAGAAGAACAAAAAAATTATTCATTATTCAGCGATAATTCTTTTATCAAAAAAGTTTTTGAAAAAATTCCTTTAAAGAATAAAGTTTTTTTAAATGATTTAAAAGAACTAAAAATATTTCCAGTATTTGTAAGTGAAAAATTCTATAAATTACAAAATGATAATATTCATATGATTGGTGATGCTTTTTTTGCTTTTCCACCATCATTTGCTCAGGGCGCATCACAGTCAATAGAAGGAGCCTATGAATTATTCAAAAGTATTGAAAGTAATACAGAAATCAATTTTTTTAAGAATAGAGTTAAAAAAACAAAAATGGTAAATATTAGATCAAAATTTAATCAGTTTGCTTTTCACTTATCTAATCCTTTAAGCACATTTTTTAGAAATTTTTTTTTGAAAAGACTAGTGAAAAATGAAAAATTTTTAGAGTCTTACTTAGGAAAAATCTATAGGAATTAGTTTTTATTAACCAGTCTTTGTCTTAAGTGATCTATTGGAACCGCTGAACCATTAAGGTTGTAGTGCCAAAAAGTCCACCCATTACAACTCTCAGCGCCTAAAATTTTTGCTGCTACTTTATGAATTGAACCTTCTGTTTGTGCGTGTTTGATACTGCCATCAGCCATGATTTTTGCACTAATTTTCTTTTTATTATCAAAAATAGTTGTACCTGGTTTTATTATTCCTAATTCAACTAATGAACCAAATGGTATTCTTGGTTTGGATCTATTGTTTTTAAGAGTATCCAAGTAATCATCTTCAATAGGTTTTGTATTTTTCAATCTCTGTTCGGCAGCTTTAAAATAAGCTTTTTCCTTTTCTATACCATAATAATTTCTACTTAATTTCTTAGCAACTGTTGCTGTTGTTCCAGAGCCTAAAAAAGGATCTAAAACTAAATCATTTTTATTTGAAGTAGCTAATAAAATTCTATGAAGTAAAGCCTCAGGTTTTTGAGTTGAATGAACTTTTTTACCATTCTTTTTTAGTCTTTCAGTTCCATTACAAATTGGCAGATCCCAATTAGATCTCATTTGAAGATCGTCATTTAAGCATTTTAAAGATTGATAGTTAAAAGTGTATTTTGATTTCTCTGATTTTGAAGCCCAAATTAAAGTTTCATGAGCATTAGTAAATCGAGTTCCTCTAAAGTTTGGCATTGGATTTTTTTTATTCCAAATAACATCGTTCAAAATCCAAAAGCCTAAATTTTGAATTGCAGTACCAACTCTAAAAATATTGTGGTAACTACCAATTACCCAAATGGCGCCATCTTTCTTTAAAATTCTTTTGCATTCACTCAACCAGGCATATGTAAAATCATCATATTTTTTAAAACTTTCAAATTGATCCCATTTGTCGTTTACTGCATTTACTTTGGATCTATCAGGTCTAATTAATTCATTTCTTAATTGTAAGTTGTAAGGTGGATCTGCAAAAACTAAATCAAAAGATTCATCAGGAATTTTTTTTAATTCCTCTAGGCTGTCTCCATTAATTAATTTGTCGTTAAAGTCAAAAGTCATTTATATAATTTAATTAGACTCCAAAAAGATTCATGGGTCAACCTAGGATTGAATTATTTAAAATTTAATTGTGTTTAGATTTTTGAAGATAGCTATATATTGTGTTTCCACGTGAAACTTAAACAATCTTATTTATTGGTGAAAAAGTTTTTCTGTGGTGAATAGTAATTCCTAAACTTTTAATTGCTTTGAGGTGTTTTTTAGTTCCATAACCAAAGTTTTTATCCCAATGATATCCTTTATTCTTCTTAGCTAGCGCGGTAATAAATTTATCCCTAGCAACTTTAGCAATTATGGATGCTGCAGATATTGAAGGAATGGTTTGATCTCCATTGACTACTGCCTTTAAATTAAAATCCTTTAAAATTGGAAGTTTATTTCCATCAATATATACATGTGATGGTTTTTTTTTAAGTTTTTTAATAGCTCTTTTCATTGCAAGCAAACTTGCTTTCAAGATATTAATTTTTTCAATTTCATTTACCGATGCTTTCCCAATGGCCCATATAGAGTTCTTTTTTATATAATCAGACAATGATTTTCTTTTATTTTTAACAATAGTTTTGGAGTCTTTTAATAACTTTTTATTTATTGATTTATTTAGAATTACAGCAGCAGCATAAACTGGACCAATTAAACTTCCTCTACCAACTTCGTCAACTCCAGCAATAATTTTCATTAAATTTGTATTTTTAAATCTGTAATTCTCTGTTTAATCTTTTTTAAATCTTCCCAAGAAAATTTTTTATTTTCAGGAAATCTAATTAAATAAGATGGATTAAATGTTACCATTAATGAATAAGTCTTATTTTTTAAAATGATTTCTTTCCATTTTCCTCTTTCATTAGAAATTCTTTTATTAGATGAGATAACTGATTCCATGGCAGTACTTCCAAATAAAATTATAATTTTTGGATCTATAATTGATATATGCTCTTTTAAAAAAACAGAATATCTTTTTATTTCTTGAGATGTTGGCTTCCTGTCTTCAGGAGGTCTAAAATTAATTGCATAACTAGAGTAAACATTCTCTTTTTTTATATTAATGGCCAATAACATCCTTTCCAATAGTGCCCCATGTTCACCCTGAAAAGTTTTGTTGGTTTCTTCTTCTTCTTTTCCTGGCGCCTCACCGATAATCATTATTGGGCTATCGTAGTTACCATCTCCTAAAATCAAGTTTTTTGAATTATCTTTTAAATTACACTTTTGAAGTGAATTTATTAATTTTTTAAGTTCATTAATTTGGTAAATTTTATCAAGATTATTTTGTTTAATATGTGTTTGATTAGATCTAAATCTATTTATTGGTTTTTTACTAAAAATAAAATTCGGCTCTATTGAATTTATTAATTCATTTTTATATGACATACTCTGTCTAGATTTTTTACCCATTTTATATTTATGTTAAACAAAAAATTAATTATTATTTTTATTATATCTTTATTGTATCAGAGCCCTTTATTTTCTAAAAGTGTTAGTTTTGATGAAATTAATTCAAAGAATTTGTCGAATTATTTTTCGGGCATAGTTGCATTTGAGAATAAAGATAATTCAGAAGCTTTAAGTTATTTTAACTCTTCAAAAATATTAATTAATCAACACGATCCATACTTGAAAAAATTTATTATGTCGCTTGTATTAGAAGACAAAGTGGCTCAAGCAATTAGTTTTATAAAATTGAACAATAAAAAAAGTAATTCGAATTTTTTTGAAGCTTATATTTTATTAGCTTTAGATAATTTAAAAAAAAAAAATATTAATAAAACTTTAGAAATTTTAGCAAATATTCCTGAAATTTTAAAAGAAGATAGATTTAACTTCATTATTCTTAATTCTCTTAAGCAATATGCACAAGTATTTAAAAATAAAAAAATTCAACAAGGAAATCAAAAATTTGGAAATTTATCATTCATATCAGAAACTTTTCAGAGATGTTATTTAGGCGATAGTAAAACTGATTCTTACTTTTCAAATTTAATTAATAATGGTGAAGCAGATTATTCTAGATATATCTTTTTTTATTTAACCTATTTAATTGAAGATAAAAGAATAGATGAAGCTAAATTAATAACAGATGAATTAGATTATATTAATACTACTTTATTATTATCTCAGGGAAAAAGTTGGATTGAAAGCAAAAAGTTTTCAAAATTTGGAAAATTTTTTTCCTGTAAAAATCAAGATGATGTAATAGGTGAGTTTTTATTTTTGATATCTAATTTGTATTCATCACAAAATAAGTTTGAGCAATCAAATTTTTATTTAAATTTATCGAATTATTTGAATCCAAAATTTGTATTTAATTTATCTTTAGTAGCTGAAAATTTATATCTTAATGGAAACTATGAAAAATCTAAAATTATTCTAAAAAATTTTAATAAAGATCAAGATTTTTATTATTGGTTTAGATTAAAAAAAGAGGCTCATATTATTTCTAAAACAAGAAATAATAAAGAAGCATTAAATTTTATAACTTCAAAATTTGAAAAGATTAAAAGTCCAAATAACAAATTTATATTTGATATGGCAAATTTTTATAAAAATACAAAAGAATATGACAATGCAATAAAATATTATTCACAAGTTATAAAATCAATAAACAAAGACACTGAAGTAAAATCAGATTTATTATATCGAAGAGGGGGTAGCTACGAAAGGTTGAAGGATTATGAAAATGCAGACAAAGATTTGTTACACTCCCTGCGAATAAATCCTGAAGATGCTTATGTATTAAACTATCTAGCCTATTCGTGGTTAGAAAGAGATTATAAAATTAATGAAGCAATTAAAATGTTAGAGAAAGCTTACTCGAGTAAAAGTGATGATCCTTATATAATAGACTCAATAGGATGGGCCTATTATTTGATAAATGATTTTGTAAAAGCAGAAATATTTTTAAAAAGAGCTGTTGAATTAATGCCAGATGATCCAATAGTAAATGATCATTATGGTGATATTTTGTGGCAATTAGATAGGAAAATTCAAGCAAGATATTTTTGGTCAATGGTATTAGAGATGGAAGATGCAGAGCAGAGTCTTATTGAAAAAATTATTAATAAATTAATTGAAGGACCTCAAAAATCTTAATGGGTTATTCAAAGATAAAATCATATGCTAAAATTAATTTAGCTTTAAATATTGTTGGCAAAAACTCCTATTTACATAAAATTGAAAGTATAATTTCGTTTTTGGATATGTATGATGAAATATCCATTAAAAGTATTAAAAATCAAAATCATCAAATTAAATTTAATGGAAAATTTTCTGCAAATATTTACTCAAAAAATACTATTTCCAAACTGTTTGAGGTAATAGATAAAAAAAAATTACTTAAAAATAAAAAGTTTAAAATTCTTATAAAAAAAAATATTCCATCAAGGGCTGGACTGGGTGGAGGATCCATGAATGCAGCAAATGTCTTAAATTTTTTAGTAAAAAAAAAGATAATCAAAGTTTCAAACAAAGAATTATTTAAAATTTGTAATGAAATTGGATCAGATGTAATTTTAGGAATGTTCTCTAATAATTTGATTTTAAAATCAAACAATAGAATTAGAGTATTCAGGAATGAAAAAAGTATTTATACATTGGTGGTTAAGCCAAGTTTTGGATGCTCAACAGAAGATATTTATTCTAAAGTAAGAAAATTTACAAAAGCCAAATTGAACAAACCAACAAAAAGCATGTTTAAAATGGATTTTTTAAAAAAAATGAGTAATGATTTGGAACCTATTGTTTTAGCTAAATATCCAAAACTTAATACATTAAAAAGATTTTTAGAAAAATTATCTAAAGTAGAATTTGTTAGAATGACCGGTTCCGGTTCAGCAATTATTGCTTATTTTAAATCAAATAAAATGTGTAAAGATGCTGAAAAAAAAGTAAAAAAACAATTTAGAAATTGCTGGTGTAAAACAGCAAAAACTATATAAAATGTTTTTTTTGTGTTATAGGAAAATAGTATTGGGGCGTAGCCAAGCGGTAAGGCACTGGTTTTTGGTACCGGCATCCTAGGTTCGAATCCTAGCGCCCCAGCCATATATGATTAAACTTTTAGATAAATTCCTTAAAAGAACCCACAACCTAGATTTTACAGCCAAAGGATTTAAAGATTTATTAAAATATACTCCGACTAAAAAAATTTTTGACTCTATAAATAAATTTTCTTCAAATAGCGAAATCAGATTTGTTGGTGGTTGTGTAAGAAAAATCCTTAATAAAGAAAATGTTGATGATATTGATTTAGCTACAAATTTAAGTCCACCGCAAGTTTGTGAAGTTCTCAAAAAAAATAATATAAACTTTTATGAGTCTGGTATGGAACATGGCACTATAACTGCGGTTATAGAAAATTATAGATTTGAAATAACAAGTTTAAGAGAAGATGTTAAAACAGATGGAAGGCATGCAGAGGTTAAGTTCTCAACCGATTGGAAAAAAGATGCCTCTAGAAGAGATTTCACAATTAATTCAATATATTCAGATGTTAAAGGTAATTTATTTGATCCATTTGATGGGAAAGAGGATTTAGAAAACGGTTTAATTAAATTTATTGGAGATCCAGAACAAAGAATTAAAGAAGATTATCTGAGAATACTTCGTTATCTAAGGTTTTTTTTAAAATATTCAAATCAAAAACATAATCCTCGAATTTTAAAAATAATAAAAAAAAACTTAGATGGTATTTTGAATTTATCTAAAGAGAGACTATTAGACGAATTGAAAAAATACACAAAATATAAAGTTTTAACAAAACTTTCAAAAGATAAATTATCTTTAGAACTATTTAATATAATTTTTCCAGAAATTAAAATGATTAAACATTTTACTAAACTTAATACTTTTGCTGAAAAAAGAGTCGAAGAGGCAGATTTTATATTTTTACTTTCTTTATTAATAATCGATGGAACAGATAATATAGACTATTTTATTTACAAATTTAATATTTCAAAAAAAGATCAAAGAAGATTAAAAATAATTGATCAATTTTATAAAAAAAAAATAACAGCAACATCATTTTCAGAAAAAAACTTAAATAAATTCTTTTATTTTTATGGAAAAGAGGCAGTAATAGATGTTTTAAGCTATAGATTATTTTTTCAAAAAAAAATTGATAAAAAACTACTTAACTTTATTAATTTATTTCAATCTAAAATTTTACCAACCATGCCAATAGGAGCAAAAGTATTAATGGAAAAATATGATATTCCTGAGGGTAAAAATTTAGGAAATAAACTTAAGTTGATCGAAGAAGAATGGGTGAACAATAATTTTCAATTATCCTCTAAACAAATTGAAAGGATTATAAATCGTTAAATATACTTAACGTCTTTAATTTCAAAATTCTTAGTCCCAGCTGGTGTTTTGATTTCTACAAGATCATTTTTATTTTTACCTATAAGCCCTTTACTTATGGGTGACTGAAAATAAATAAGTTTTTGTTTTAAGTCAGCTTCATCTTTGCCTACAATTTTATAATTTATTTTTTCACCAGTATCTAAGTTTTCAAGATAAACTGTTGAGCCAAATATTACCTTGCCATCATTGTTTAGTTTAGTGACATCTATTATATTTGCTCTCGCAATAATATCGTTTATTTCTGTAATTCTTCCTTCGCTATGAGACTGTTCTTCTTTAGCAGCATGGTATTCTGCATTTTCTTTTAAATCTCCATGAGATCTAGCCTCAGCAATAGCAGCGATTATCTCTGGTCTTTTTTTTTCCTTTAAAAAAACTAATTCCTCTTTTAATTTTTTCAATCCATTTAATGTTATAGGTTCTTTATCCATATTATTTCCATTTTGCTAGAGGAGGAAGCGACATTAGAATTCCGTCAACATTACCTCCGGTCTGTAATCCAAATTTAGTTCCTCTATCATAAAGTAAATTAAATTCTGTGTATCTACCTCTTTTTATATATTGATTCTCTTTATCTTTAATAGACCATTTTTTTTTTATTTTTTTTCTGATAATTTCATTAAATAACATTTGAAATGTAACACCTACATCTTTTGTAAATTTAAAATCAGTTTCAAAATTTTCTTTTTTATAATCAAAAAAAATACCACCAATACCTCTTGCTTCCTTACGATGTGGTAGATAAAAATACTCATCACACCACTTTTTATATTTTTTATAATAATTTTTATGATGTCGATTACACATATTTTTTAAAGTTTGATGAAAATTTCTTTTTTCCAAATCATCTTTTTTTGACGGTGTAATATCAATACCACCACCAAACCATTGGCTAGTAGTACATATATATCTAGTGTTAAAATGCATTGCTGGCATTAGCGGATTTTTCATATGCATTACTACCGATATCCCTGATGCCCAAAATCTTGGATCTTTTTGTGCTCCCAAAATGTTTTTTTGAAATTTTTTTGGAAATTTTCCATAAACTTTAGAAAAATTTACCCCAACTTTATCGAATACCTTTCCATTTTGAAGTATTCTGTATTCACCTCCACCTTCATCTTTATAATGATTTCTTTTCCAGGTTTTAGATTTGAATTTAATTTTATTATTTTCCAAAATACTAATGTCATTACAAAATGCTTCTTGTAATAATTTAAACCAATTACTACTAAGATCTTTTTTTATTTCTAAATCCATTTTGTTTGTTTTAAACATTCAGCTAAAATTATTGCAACTGATGAAGCTAAATTTAATGAACGTTTGTTATTTTCCATAGGTATTTTTAATCTATTTTTAATTAATTTATGTATCTCTTCTGGTACTCCGGCACTTTCACGTCCAAATAAAATTGTATCATTTTTCTTAAATTTGAAATCAGTATAAGATACTGATGCTTTAGTGGTCATCAATATAATTCTTTGTTTTTTTTTAGATTGAAAAAAGATATCAGCACTTTGATAAAATTTTATATCTTTCTCATTGAAATAATCCATAACAACTCTTTTGAATCTCTTGTCAGTAAGCAAAAATCCACACGGTTCAATTATTTCAAGTTTAGCTCCTAAACACGCACATGTTCTAATTATTGCAGCTGTATTTTGAGGTATATCTGGTTCAAATAATGCTATTTTTGGCATAGATTAGTTAAATTATGTGTCATTCTATCAGTAGTAAAATTAATATTTTATATTATATGAAATCGTATATTAAGTAGAAAAAATCGATATAAAATATATTTAATTGAAAGAACTGATGGCAGAAAAAAAAACTAATAGACGAGATTTCCTATTTACAGCAACATATGCAGTCGGAGCTGTAGGAGTTGGTGCAACAGTTTGGCCTATGATAGACCAAATGAATCCAGATGCTTCAGTCAAAGCTCTTGCTAGCACAGAGGTAGATGTTAGCTCTTTAAATCCTGGCAATACTATTACTGTTCTTTGGAGAGGTAAGCCAGTTTTTATAAGAAGAAGAACTGAAGAAGAGATTGCCGAGGCTAAATCAGTTAAGATGGAAGAATTAAAAGATCCTGAAAAAGATGAAGATAGAGCAAAAAATCCAGAATGGCTGGTAATGCTTGGAGTTTGCACGCATTTAGGATGTGTGCCTCTAAATGATAAAGGAGATTATAACGGATGGTTTTGTCCTTGCCATGGATCTCACTATGATATTTCAGGAAGAATTAGAAAAGGCCCTGCACCTACAAACATGGAAGTTCCGAAATATGAATTTGTTAACGCTAATACTATTAAAATTGGATAAATATAATGAGTGATAGTGAATATACTCCTAAATCAAAATTTGGAAAATGGTTTAATGATAGACTTCCATTATTATCTTTAGCAAGTCATCTTACAGATTATCCAACACCAAAAAATTTAAATTACTGGTGGACTTTTGGTGGAATACTAACTTTTTGTTTAATAACTCAAATCGTAACAGGACTTACTCTAGCAATGCATTATATTGCTCATGCAGATATGGCATTTGAAAGTGTTGAACATATAATGAGAGATGTAAATTATGGATGGTTAATCAGATACATTCATTCAAATGGTGCATCAATGTTTTTTTTAGCAGTTTATATTCATATTTTTAGATCTTTATTTTATGGATCTTATAAATCTCCAAGAGAAATTATATGGATTATAGGTATTATTATTTATCTTTTGATGATGGCGGCTGCTTTTATGGGATATGTTCTTCCATGGGGTCAAATGAGTTTTTGGGGAGCTACAGTTATTACAAATTTATTTAGTGCAATTCCTTTAGTAGGTGAAGGAATCGTAACTTGGTTATGGGGTGGTTATTCAGTTGATAACCCAACGTTAACAAGATTTTTTACTCTCCATTATTTAATTCCTTTTTTGATTTTGGGATTAGTTGTTCTTCACATCTGGGCACTTCATGTTCCCGGAAATAATAATCCCGTTGGTATTGATATTAAAAAACCTTCAAAGGATACAGTTCCGTTTCATCCTTATATAGTAATAAAAGATGGCTTTGCACTATTGATGTTTATGATTGTTTTTGCATTTTTCATTTTTTATACTCCAAATATTTTAGGTCATGCAGATAATTACATTGAAGCTGATCCACTAGTTACGCCTGCACATATTGTGCCGGAGTGGTATTTATTGCCGTTCTATGCAATTTTAAGATCAGTTCCAGACAAACTTTTAGGAGTAGTTGCAATGTTATCTGCAATTTTAATCTTAGCAGCTTTGCCATGGCTTGATACTTCAAAAATAAGATCTGCAGTATTTAGACCTCTTTATAAGCAATTTTATTGGATACTAGTAGCCGATGTTTTAATTTTAGGTTATGTAGGAGCGATGCCTGCAGAGGGTTTGTATTTACTAATTGCTAGGATAGCTACAGCTTATTATTTTTTACATTTTCTGGTAGTTTTGCCAGTTTTAGGCCTTAAAGAAAAAACTCTTCCTGTACCATTAAGTATTACAGAGCCTGTTTTGGGTGGATTGCCAAATTTAGTAACAGCTAAAAACAAAGAAAGTTTAAAATAATAAGTGAAAAATTTTTTAAAAATATTTTCTCTCATTATTTTTTTTATGGGATATTCTTTTGGTTCTTACTCTGCTGAAAAAGTTGAATATCTTAAAACTGACTGGAGTTTTAAAGGTTTATTTGGAAAGTTTGATCGGGGAGCGCTTCAAAGAGGGTATCAGGTATATACCGAGGTATGTTCTTCTTGCCATTCAATGAAATACGTAAGTTATAGAAATTTAGCAGAAAAGGGTGGACCAGAATTTACAGAGGCACAAGTAAAAGCAATAGCAGCATC
>QCNX01000008.1 GCA_003210015.1 Pelagibacteraceae bacterium AG-426-P20
CTTGCTCATTTTTAAATTTATTGTGATCCGGTGGAGGATCTTTTTTTTCACTTATGTTAGGCCAGATTTCAGAATATTCTTTATTGATTTCTAACCATTTTTCACTGCCAGGTTCTGTATCAGCAGTTATAGCATCAACTGGACACTCAGGCTCGCAAACGCCACAATCTATACACTCATCAGGTTTAATTACAAGCATATTTTTTCCTTCGTAAAAGCAATCAACTGGACAGACTTCAACACAGTCCATTAATTTACATTTAATACACTTCTCGTTTACAATGTATGTCATTATAAATTTTCTTTTTTAATTTGTTCTTTGATATTTCCCATAGTTTTACTGTCAACATAAAGCAACCCCGCAAGTCTTCGCATTAAATTTGCCTCATATACATCAGCATTTTTGTCAGAGTAGATAATTTTCCAAAGAGATTTAATAATTTTAATCTTATCTGTTTCATTAAGATTTTTAATTTCTCTTGTATAATCAAGAATTTGATTAGCATTTTCTTCATTTTTTTTTGCATTTGCTATTAATGTTTCTAGTTCGTTTTGATTTGATCCAAGATCTAACATAGTTTTTTTTATTATTTCTTCCTCTTCATCAGAGTATTTTTCATCAATTTTTGCTACATGAATAAGTAATGCTGCAATTTTAATGAGATAAGATTTATCTTTTTCTGCGGATTTTTTTTTATCAAAAAACATTAATTAGCTTAAATTTAAATTTTTTAATACTTCAAACGGATTTTCTTTGTTAACAGTTTTATTAAAAGATTTTTTGTTCTTCTTTTGAGGAGTATATTTAAAAAATGTTTCTTGATCCTTTTCTATAATTTTATAATTCATATTTCGAATAAGTTTTTTAAAATTATCTTTGCTACACCCTAGAAGATTGAGCATTTCAGGAATAAGTTTAATTTCATTTTTTTCATCTGACCCAGAATTTATTATTTGCATAAATAGCCTTTCTAAAATATCAATTCGAACAAAAAAATTGTTGAATTTTTCAAAACCGCACAGCAACATAAAATTTTTATTGTTATTATTATCTTCAATGAAATTTAAGCCAAAAGTTGGAGGATTTAGTTTAAAATATTTTTGATGATAATTTTTCCATAACAAAGTTCTTATAGTTACTGGCTCAGGCTTAATTAATTTATGTAAAAAAATATGGTATCTACCAAATTTTACACCCAAATCTCTTAAAATTTTTCTTTCATTTTGTCCTAAATTTTTCAAATACTCAGAAACATTTTCTCTTTTAAGCACACCGTTATTCTCATAAAGCTGGTAAGCTAGAGCTTTGATTGATGAGTGTTTATCCTTAATATTTTTTAAATCAACTAGACTTTGTAAAATAATATCAATTTTATTTTTTAACCATTTTTTAATAAAAGAATTTAATTTCATTTTTTGATTTTGTTCTAAGCTATCATCAACTATTAATTCAAAATTAGGACTAAGATAATCGTTTCCTGGAATTAGTTTTGCTATTGCAAAATCATTCCAATAAATCTTAAAATCATTATTGAGTTCGATTAGTCCTGTATCAATTATATTTTGAATTCTTCTTTCTAATTCTGGTCCAATGGTCTGTCTTGCTGCTTTTTTAAGTGACTTTATATCTGTTTTGAGAGCACCTTTTTTTAGATCTAATTCTAATTTTAAACCTTTAATTTTCCCTATGAACTGATCATCAATTTTAACTTCATTGTTTTTAAGTATTTCTGTTTTAAATTCCATGTCCTGTTTTAATCCTCTTGCAAGTATACTGGCTCTTTTGTCAATGAAAGTTTTTGTAAGCTCTTCATGAAGTCGATCTGAAAGTTTATCTTCTAATAATTTTGTTTTTTCTATCCAATAATCCTGATTTTCAATCCAATTATTTTTATTTGAAACATATGACCAAGTTCTCACATTTGCAATTCTATTTGATATAGAATCGACATTTCCTTCTAATTTGTCCAGTTTCATTAGCTGTATTCGCATATATTCGTTAGTAATTTTACCTTTATCACTACTTAGAAACTTAAATACACTCTCGATTACATTGTAATGATTTCCATAAGTCTTTTTAACAAAATCTGGAATTTGACAACATTCCCATAGTAAGTTGAGTGTTTGACTATCAAAATTTACATTTTCAAAATTTTTATCTCTCAGAAAGTATTTCAAAGCTTTTTCATCTTCACATTCATGAATTTTTCTTAACCATTCTTTTTGGGGTTTTTCCTCTAAAGATTTTATTAAGGTTAAAGAGTTGTTAAAATTAAGATTAGAATTTCTCCAAAATAAAGTTCTAATTTCTTCGAATTTATGATTTTCTAGTAAATCAACTTCCTCAGCATTTATTTCTTTACAATCACCAGTTATTCCAAAACTACCGTCATTAAGATACCTTCCAGCTCTTCCAGCAATTTGTCCTATCTCTGATAAGTTAAGTTTCCTAAGTTTTTTTCCATCAAATTTTCTTAAATTTGAAAAATAAACATTTTCTAAATCCATGTTAATACCCATTCCAATTGCATCAGTTGCAACCAAAAAATCTACATCTCCAGATTGATATAATTCAACTTGCGCATTTCTAGTTTTAGGACTTAATGATCCCATCACAATTGCAGCCCCACCCTTTTGTCTTCTTATTAGCTCTGCAATCGCATAAACCTCTTCAGTAGAGAAAGCGATAATTGCAGTTTTCCTATTAATTCTTGATATTTTTTTATGACCTGCATATGTAAGCTTAGATAATCTGTTCCTATTTATAAACTCTGTATCATCATCTAAATTTGAAATAATTTTTTTAATAGAGCTTGATCCCATAAGCATTGTAAGTTTACTACCTCTCATATTTAATAATCTATCAGTGAAAATGTGTCCTCTCTCATGGTCTGCACACATTTGAATTTCATCTACCCCTACAAATTCCAAAGATTTATCAATTGGCATTGACTCAACAGTACATAAAAAATATTTTGCATTTATTGGGATAATTTTTTCTTCACCAGTAATTAAAGCAACCTTATCTGTTCCAACTTTGTTAATTACCTTATCGTAAACTTCTCTTGCTAATAATCTTAAAGGGAATCCAATCATGCCACTTTCAAAAGACAACATAGTTTCGATTGCTAAATGGGTCTTTCCAGTATTTGTTGGACCGAGAACAGCAGTAATTTTATTATTTGTCATTTCTATCTTTGGTATACTTTTATTTTTACCTACCAGATATAGTTAGTGTAGAAGAACAAAAATAGACTAAAACATGACCGAATCGGAAGATAAAAAGTTCTCATTTTATTTATTACAATTATTTTAGCATAAGTTTCAAAACTCATGAAACTTTATTTGAATTATTTATGATTATGATGGTACCCTGAACTTTGATTAAATTAAACAAGAGGAGAAAAAATGTTTAGAAAATTATTTAAAACTTTCGCAATTGTTTTATTTTTGGCGGGCAGTTTTACAAGTAAAGTTATTTCGTCAGAACTAACTTTTTTTACTATAGGTACAGGCGGTACAGCCTATACTTACTATCCAGTTGGTGGAATGATTGCAAATGCAATCTCAAAACCTCCTGGTTCAAGAGAATGTGGAAAAGGTGGAAGCTGTGGAGTAGACGGTTTAATAGCATCTGCTGTATCTTCAAGAGGATCGGTTGATAATGTAAATGCTATTCTATCTGGATTGAGAAATTCTGGATTTGCACAATCAGATGTGGCTTATTGGGCTTACACTGGAACAGGAACAATGGAAGGTAAAGAGCCTGCTAAAGATCTTAGAACTATAGCAGCACTTTTTGAAGAACATATTCATTTAGTTACTCTCAAAAATAGCAAGATAAAATCTGTAAAAGATCTTAAAGGCAAAAGAGTCTCGCTAGATGAACCTGGTTCAGGAACTTATGTTGATGCATTGTTAATCTTAGAAGCAAATGGTCTTAGTGAAAAAGATGTTAAAGCTGAAGCACTAAAAGGTAATGCGGCAACTGATGCACTTAGAAATAAAAAAGTTGATGCAATTTTTGTTGTTGCAGGTTTTCCAACAGGTGCAATTGTTGAACTAGCATCTTCAGTTCCAATTAAACTTGTTCCAATTGATGGTGCTGGAGCAAAAAAATTAACAGATAAATATGGTTTTTTCTCTCAAAGTGATATTCCATCAGGAACTTATGAGAATGTAAAAACAACTAGCACGGTTGCAGTTGGTGCTCAATGGTTTACTTCAGCAAAAGAAGATGATCAGTTAATCTATAATATTACTAAAGCTCTTTGGAATAAAGAGTCTAGAAAATTAATGGATGTTGGTCATGCGAAGGGAAAAACTATAACACCAGAAACTGCGCTATCTGGAGTTGGTGTACCTTTACATCCAGGGGCAGAACGTTTCTATAAAGAAGCAGGCTTACTTAAGTAAAAATATATAATTAAAACCCTGGATAAATTATCCAGGGTTTTTTTATGGAAAATTCAAAAGAAAATATTAATTTCGAGGACATAGAAAAGAAATATGATCCTCAATTGTCATTTAGAAAATTAGGCCCACAGCTTGAAATTTCCATAGCTGCAATCTTAGTTTCGATGTCAGTTTACCATTTCTGGGCATCTGGATTTGGTTTAGTAAGAGAAGTTTTACATAGAGGAATTCATATTTCTTATGTGGTTGGTCTAGTTTTTATTCTTTTTAGATGGAAAAGGGGAAATAATAATTTTGAAAAAGGTACATTCAACTTTTTAAATTTTCAGAATATCAATTTGTTAGATTATATCTTTGCTTTTTTGGCTGTGTCTACAGCTTTATATTTACCGCTATTACCTCCTGAAATCTTGGCTCAAAGAGTTGGTAATCCAGACACAATAGACGTATTTATGGGCTCAATATTAATAATTTTGACTCTTGAGGCAGCAAGAAGATCTGTTGGTCCTACACTTCCTCTTATAAGTATAATTTTTATTTTATTTGCAATATTTGGACCTCTTGCTCCAGGAGCTTTAAAACATGGGGGAACTTCTTGGTTAGGTTTTGTAAATCATATCTATATAACTAATCAGGGTGTTTATGGAATAGCAGTTGGTGTAATGGCACAATACGTTTTTTTATTTATACTTTTTGGAGTTTTAGCAACACGAGTAGGCTTAGGAAAATTATTTATTGATTTATCAATGTTAATTGCTGGAAAATTTTCTGGAGGTCCAGCTAAAGTTGCAATTTTTTCTTCAGCGTTTATGGGAACAATTTCTGGGTCATCTATTGCTAATACTGTTACAACTGGATCTTTAACAATACCAGCAATGAAAAAAGTAGGTTACCCATCACATTTTGCTGGAGCTGTTGAGGCCGCATCTTCTACAGGTGGACAGATTACTCCTCCAATTTTAGGCGCTGCAGCTTTTATTATGGTAGAGTATCTTGAAATTCCTTTAAGAGATATTTTAGCTGCCGCACTTATTCCAGCTTTATTACATTATTTTGGCATTTTTATTATGGTGCATCTTGAAGCAAAAAAACTTGGTTTAAGAGGTTTAAGACAAGATGAGATGCCTAATTTATTGACAGTGATGAAAGATAATTGGTTATCACTTTTGCCTTTAATAATTCTTGTATATTTTATTTTAAGCGGACGAACTCCAGACTTTGCGGCAATTTATGGTATCATTTCATGTATCACTATCGGTTTTATAAAACCAACTAACAGACTTAATGTAAAAGATCTTTGGAATTGTTTAGCATCAGGAGCAAAGAACACTTTAGCAGTTGGTGCTGCAGCAATTTGTGTTGGAATAATTGTAGGTGTTGTTACATTAACTGGGGTTGGTTTCAGATTAGGATTTGTGGTTATTCAGACAGCTGGAGATATAAGTAATTTTTTTTCAAATATTTGGCCAATATCTTTTTTTTCATTTGAGGATTTAAGATTATTTTTCTCATTAGTTTTAATAGCAATTTCTTGTATTATAATGGGTGCAGGAATTCCTACAACTGCCACTTATATTATTCTTGTTGCTGTTGCGGCTCCAGCACTTGCACAACTCGGTATCGAACCTCTTGTTGCACATTTTTTCGTTTTTTATTATGGAGTTTTAGCTGATATAACTCCTCCAGTTGCATTAGCCGCATACGCAGCTTCTGGAATCGCAAAATCAAATCCTTTTAAAACTGGAAACACTGCATTTAGGTTAGGTATTGCAAAAGCTTTAGTTCCGTTTGTATTTGTTTATTCACCCTCTATATTATTGATAACGGGTGAATTTCAAACAAACGAATTAATCCTTACTTTGACAGGAACTTTGATAGGTATTGCATTGATCGGAATTGCATTTTCTGGCTACTGGTTCCGACCACTTAAAAAATATGAGCAATTTGTAATTGGCAGTGGTTCTTTATTTTTTGTAGCACCAGGAACAGGCTCAATGATCATTGGATTACTGATAATTGTACCTATGTTTTTTTTACAATTTTCTAAAAGACTAACCCCCAGGCCCTAAACTTGAAGGCTTAACTTTTAAAATTTTCCAAACCCCAGAGGCAGATGTTATAATTTTTTCATGACATTTTAATTCACAAAATAAAAAAATAAGGGTTTTAGTTTTTTTTAAAATTCTTACGTTTCCAATTATTTCATCACCTACTTTTGAAGCTCCAATAAATTTTAGGTCTAATGAAATAGTTACACAAGGTGCATTATCAGCTGATCTATGAGCTGCTGTTCCTGCCCCAGCGTCTACTAAAGCTGATAAATATCCACCATGAGTAATACCAGCAGCATTTAAATGATTTTCATTAATAGTTGATTTAAATTCGTATTCTGTATTAGAAATATTTCTGAATAAAACTCCTCCATTATGTTTCATAAAACCTGGCTTTAAACTAATTTGTTCAAATTTTTTAGACATAATTTTTTATAGTACAAAAGTTAAGATTAATAAAATTATAAAAATTATTATAAAAAAATATATTACAGACATCTGAAGAGAAGCTTTAATTAACCAATCGAACATAATATTTCCTTTTATTGGTGCGCCTGCTAGGAGTCGAACCCAGAACCTCCTGGTCCGTAGCCAAGCGCTCTATCCAGTTGAGCTACAGGCGCATTTTTAATTTTATTTAATTATTGTTTATTAATTTTTAGTGTATTTTAATCATAAGACAAATTTAAAATATTATGAGCAATAAATCAAAGGAAGTAGTTATTGTTAACGCAATCCGAACTCCTATAGGCACTTATAAAGGCTCATTAAAAAATATAAAATCTCATGCTCTTGGATCAATTGTCATAAAGGAAGTTTTATCTAGATCTAAATTTGATACAGATGAAATTGATGAAGTTATTATGGGACAGGTATTAACTACTGGCGCTGGTCAAAACCCTGCAAGGCAAGCTGCTATAAACGCTGGTATACCGATTTCAAAACCTGCACACATAATTAATCAAGTGTGTGGGTCTGGGCTAAGAGCAGTGATATCAGGCTATCAATCGATAAAATTAGGTGAGGCAAAAAATATAATTTCTGGAGGTCAGGAAAACATGTCTATAGCTCCACATTCAATTTTTTATCGAGATAAAAAAAAAATTTCAGAAGATAAATTATTAGATACGATGATTAATGATGGACTAATAGATGCTTTTAATAATTATCATATGGGCGTAACAGCAGAAAATGTTGCAAAAAAATTTCACATATCGAGGCAAGATCAAGATGAATTCGCACTTAATTCTCAAAAAAAAACAGAGGCAGCTACTAGTAAAAATAAATTTGATGATGAATTAGTAAAAATTAATCAAGATGGAAATATTTTAGAAAAAGATGAACATCCAAGAACAGGTTTAGAATTAGCTGATTTAAAAAAATTAAAAACAGTTTTTAAAGAAAATGGAACAGTTACTCCAGGAAATTCCTCAGGAATAAATGATGGAGCTGCAGCTTTGTTATTAACAACTTTAGAGGAGGCTGAAAAAAAATCTATTAAACCATTAGCAAAAATAGTCTCTTGGGCTTCAGTTGGAATAGATCCTGCTTTGATGGGATTGGGACCTATAGAAGCTGTGCGTGAATCAATTAAGAAGGCTAAATGGAATATAGATGAAATTGATTTATTCGAAATTAATGAAGCTTTTGCAGCTCAAAGTATTGTGGTAATTCGTGAACTTGGTATTGATAAAAATAAAGTAAACGTCAATGGCGGAGCCATTGCTCTTGGCCATCCCATTGGGGCTTCTGGTGCTAGAATACTAGTTACTTTGATTCATGAAATGAAAAGACAAAATAAAGATAAAGGCTGCGCAACACTTTGTATTGGTGGTGGCATGGGTATAGCCTTATGTGTAGAGAGAGTTTAGGAATTAATTTTTCCGTATTTCTCTTCTAGTAAAATTTTTTGAATCCAAGTTTTAGCATCTATATATGTGCTAACCTTTGGTTGAATTAGTGCATTTAATAACTTTTTAATCATTTTTGAAGCATGTACTTAAAGAGTGTCTAAAAATTGGACAGAATGTGTTAGAATTTGTAATTAAGTAAAATTTAATAGTGTATAAGACTTAAAAATAATGACAGATAAATTATTAGTTCCTGACATTGGTGATTTTGAAAATGTAGAAGTAATTGAACTTCTAGTAAAAGAAGGACAGGAAATTAAAAAAAATGATCCAGTTGTTACAATAGAAAGTGATAAGTCTAGTGTAGAAATACCCTCAACTTTTTCTGGTAAAATAGAGTCTATAAAAGTAAAGGTTGGAGATAAGGTTTCAAAGGGAGATTTAATACTTAATATATTAAATTCTGATCAATCATCCTCTATTTCTAAAGTTATTCCAAAAGATACTGAGAATTTAATACAAGAAGCAGAAAATGCATTGCAAAAAAAACAAGAACCAACACCACAAATAAAAAAAAAAGAAAATTCTACAATTCAAGTTGTTAAGGAAGGTGATTTAGATCCATTAGAGACAAGTGAATGGCTTGAGTCTTTATCTGCAGTGATAGAAAAAGATGGTAATCAAAGAGCTCATTACTTAATAAAAGAATTAATTAATAAAGCATATATGGAGGGTGCTAATATTCCTTATACTCAAAGCACTCCTTATATAAATACAATTCCAGTAAATGAAGAAAAAAAATCAAATGGAGATCAGAATATAGAGAGAAGAATTAGATCATTAATTAGATGGAATGCTGCAGCAATGGTTGTAAGAGCTAACAAAAAATTCTCTGAACTTGGGGGTCACATTGGAACATTTGCATCTGCAGCGACACTATATGATGTGGGAATGAATCATTTTTGGAGAGCTAAGAACAATAAGTTCGGAGGGGATTTGATTTATTTTCAAGGACACAGTGCACCTGGAATGTATGCAAGGGCATTTCTTGAGGGAAGGCTTAACGAAAAACAGTTAGATAGTTTTAGACAAGAAGTAAATCCAGGTGGTTTATCTTCTTATCCACACCCGTGGTTGATGCCAAACTTTTGGCAATTCCCAACTGTATCCATGGGATTAGGACCAATGTTAGCAATATATCAAGCAAGATATATGAAATATTTAATTAACAGAGGTTTAATAAAGGATGAAGGTAGAAAAGTTTGGGCTTTTTTAGGAGATGGAGAGATGGATGAGCCTGAGTCTTTAGGCGCAATAGGTTTAGCTGCAAGAGAGAATCTCGATAATTTAATTTTTGTAGTTAATTGTAATCTACAAAGATTAGACGGACCTGTTCGTGGTAACGGTAAAATTATACAAGAGTTAGAGGGAATATTTAGAGGTGCTGGATGGAATGTAATTAAAGTAATTTGGGGATCTTATTGGGATTCTTTGTTAGCTAATGATAAAACAGGTTATCTTGTAAAAACTATGAACGAAACAGTAGATGGTGAATATCAAGCCATGAAAGCAAGAGATGGCGCATATGTAAGGGAAAAATTTTTTGGAAAATATCCAGAAACAAAAGATTTAGTTTCGAGCCTATCTGATAAAGATATTTGGAGACTGAATAGAGGTGGTCATGATCCTCATAAAGTTTTTGCAGCTTATGACAGAGCTATAAAAAACACTGGTAGTCCGACAGTTGTAATTGCAAAAACTATAAAAGGTTATGGCATGGGTAAAAGTGGTGAAAGTGTTAACACGACACATCAAACTAAAAAATTAGATATAGATGATTTAATGTATTATAGGGATAGGTTTGATGTTCCCTTAACTGATAAACAGGTAAAAAATATTGAGTATTATAAACCTAAGCCAAATTCTCCGGAGATTAAATACATTAAAGAAAAAAGACTTAAACTTGGGGGCTATATTCCAGAAAGAACTACTTATGCAAAACCTATAAAAGCTCCACCTAAAGATATTTTTGATAATATGAAAGTCTCGACTGGCTCCAAAGAAATGTCTACAACAATGGCACTGGTTAGAATGCTGACAAATTTATTGAGAGATAAAAATGTTGCGCCCAGATTAGTTCCTATTATTCCAGACGAAGCTAGAACGTTTGGCATGGAAGGTTTTTTTCAAAAGATTGGTATATACGCTAATGAGGGACAAAAATATGAACCTGAAGACTCTGAACAATTGAGTTCTTATAGAGAAGATAAAAGTGGGCAAGTTTTAGAAGAAGGAATAAACGAAGCAGGAGCAATGTCTTCTTGGATAGCTGCAGGAACGTCATACACAAATCATGATATTGAAATGATACCAATTTATCTTTTTTATTCTATGTTTGGCTTTCAAAGGATAGGTGATTTTGCTTGGGCAGGTGCAGATAGTCAATCTAGGGGATTTTTAATAGGTGCCACAGCTGGAAGAACAACACTTGCAGGTGAAGGTTTACAGCATCAGGATGGTCATAGTCATCTTTTAGCGTCTACAATACCAAATTGTGTTTCCTATGACCCAACGTTTCATTATGAACTTGCAGTTATTTTTAGAGAAGGATTAAGACGAATGCATGAAAAAAAAGAAAATATTTTTTATTACATTACAACTATGAACGAAAATTACCCACATCCCGCAATTCCAAAAGATAAATCATGTGAAGAAGGTATTTTAAAAGGCATGTACAAAATAAGAGAATTTAATAAAAATAAAAAAACTAAAATTCAGTTTTTAGGCTCAGGAACAATTCTAAGAGAAATGATAGCAGGAGCGGAGATTTTACAAAATGAGTACCAAATTGATAGTGAAGTTTGGAGTGTAACTAGTTTTAATGAACTTAGAAGAGATGGTTTAGAGGTTGAAAGATTTAATCTTTTAAATCTAGATAAAGAACCCAAAAAATCTTATGTTGAAAAATGTTTAGGTAAAACTGAAGGACCAATATTGGCGGCCTCTGATTATATGAGAATGAACTCAGATCAAATTAGACCATATATAAACAAAAGTTTTTATTCTCTAGGAACTGATGGTTTTGGGAGAAGTGATACGAGAAAGAATTTAAGAAAATTTTTTGAAGTTGATAAAGAACATATTGTTGCATATGGGTTGAGTGTTCTGGCTAAAGAACAACTTGTAGCTTCTAAATATGCAAAAGACGCTATCAAAAAGTACAAAATTGACACAAATAAACCAATGCCAACAAAGTTATAATGTCTGTAACTGAAATAAAAGTACCTAATATTGGAGATTTTAAAGATGTTGAGGTGATAGAAGTTTTAGTTTCGGAAGGTCAAACATTAAAAAAAAACGATCCTTTAATAACAATAGAGAGTGATAAATCTAGTGTAGAAATTCCATCAAATTTTGATGGTAAAATTAAAACATTAAAAATCAAAGTTGGCGACAAAGTTTCAGAGGGTGACTTAATATTGATTTTAGAAAATACTTCGCAAACACAAGAAAAAGTTCAAAAAGAACCAACAATTGAAAAGGAGTTTAAAAAAATTAAGGTAATAACCCCAGAAATCCAGCAAACCGCAACTGATCAAAATAAAGTCAGTGATATCTCATCTGCAAGCCCGAAAGTCCGAAAATTCGCACGAGAGCTCGGTGTAGATATTAATCAAGTTAAGGGCAGTAAACGAAAAGGTAGAGTTATTGAAAGTGATATAAAGTTATTTGTAGCATCAAAATCAAAAAATATATCAATTAATGAAAATAAAAATAATGAAAAGATAAAACAAGAATATTTGCACTCTGAATTTGGAGAAATAGAAACTAAAGACTTACCGAGAGTTAAAAAATTATCATCAAAATATTTGATGAATTCTTGGACTAATATTCCTCATGTTACTAATCATGACGAAGCAGACATTACAGAGCTAGAAGAATTTAGAACATCGCTAACTGACATATATACTGGAGAAAAGAAAAAAATTACACCTTTAGCTTTTATTGTTAAGGCTCTAACCGCATCATTAAAAAAGTTTCCAAATTTTAATAGCTCTATTGACGAAATAGAAGAAGGAAAAATGACTGTTAAAAAGTATTATCACATAGGTATTGCAGTCGACACACCACATGGCCTGATGGTACCAAAGTTAAGAAATGCAGGTAACAAAAATATTTCTTTAATAGGAGAAGAGCTTAAAAAATTAAGTAATGAATGTAAAAATTTAAAAATTGATAAAAAGGAATTATTTGGTGGTTCAATGACAATCACTAGCCTTGGGGGAATTGGAGGATCATTTTTCACACCTATTATTAATTATCCTGAAGTTGCCATATTAGGAGTTGGTAAATCAGAAAAAAAACAAATTAATATTGATGGTAAATTTGTTACAAGAATAATGTTGCCACTTTCTTTATCTTATGATCATAGAATAATTGATGGTGCTGAGGCAGCACGCTTTAATAATGATTTAAAGGAAAATTTAGGCAAAAACTTTGCCTACAAATTAGCTATATAAAAAAATTATGTCAAAAACTGTCTCATTACTTAGCGCCTTATTGTGCACTTTTATTTGGGGAACCACTTTTATTGCTCAAGATACAGGAATGGATGATATTGGTCCTTTTACTTTTAATGCAGTTAGATTTTTTGTGGGATTTTTAGCTATAACCCCTCTAGTTTTCTTGTTTGAGATCAAAAAATTTAAATCAGAGTTTAAATTAGACCATAAGACATTTGTTACTCTTTCTTTTTTTATTGGAGTATCACTATTTTTAGGGTCAGCTTTACAACAAGTAGCCTTGTTATATACAGACGTAGCAAATGCAGCCTTCTTTACTATTTTTTATGTGCCCATGGTTCCAATTATTATTTTTTTGTTTAAAAGAAAATCAATTCATTGGAGTGTATGGCCTTCTGTAATTTTATGTTTAATTGGTGGATATTTATTAACAAACTTTTATGATGCAACAGTAAGACTTGGTGATACTCTTGTAATCCTAGGAGCTTTATTTTGGAGTACACATATTATTTTCACTGGCATTATAGTTAAAAAATATAATCTTCCATTAACATTGGGAGCTATTCAAACACTGATTGTTGCTGTTTTTTCTTTTTTAATAGCACTCATTTACGAAGAGTTTATTTTTGAAAATATTTTAAAAGAAATTGATTCAATTTTGTATGCTGGTATTTTATCAGGTGGTTTTGCATTTGTATTACAAATTTATGCGCAAAAAAATATATCACCTGCACCTGCAGCTATTATTTTTTCCCTAGAGGGGGTTTTTGCAACTATTGCTGCATGGTTTTTATTAGATCAAATTCTAGGTATTAATAATTTATTAGGTTGTTTCTTTATATTGTGTGGGGTTTTATTGTCACAATTATTGCCTTTAGCTAAAAAAATTAACTAGAAATATATTATTGTAAATAAGATTATTGAAATAATGATTCTATAAATAACAAAAATATTTAAAGAAAATTTATTTAAATAATTTAAGAAAAATTTAACAGTTACATATGAAAATAAAAAAGATAGTATTACTGCAAGTATAACTATCAAATTTATTTCTATCGATTGATTAGACAAATCTTTTAGGCCCAGAAAGCTTGCACCTGCTAATGCAGGTATAGATAATAAAAATGAAATTTTACCTGAGTCAACTCTATTAAATTTAAGAAATCTAGCTGCTGTCATTGTAATTCCTGCTCTGCTAACACCAGGTATTAATGCAAGAATTTGAAATATCCCAATAAATATTATTGATTTAATATTTAAGTTTGTAGATATATTTTGATCAACTTTTCTTTGATCAGCAAAATATAAAATAATTGCGAAAAATAACGTAGTCCATGCTATTATTTTTATGTTTCTCAAAAGATGAACTAGTTCGGTTGTATGTAATATGTATCCAAAAATGATAAGTGGAATTGAGCCAATAATAATCAGACCTAATAATTTTTGATTATTTTGAAGATCAAATAAATCTTTTTTAAAAAATAATATTATCGCAATTAAAGAGCCTAGGTGTAGACTAATATCTATTAACAAAGAACTTGTTTTAAGATCATATAAGTTAGAGACTACAATTAAATGAGCCGACGAACTTATTGGTAAGAATTCAGATATTCCTTGAATGGCAGATAGAATTAAAATTTCTATAAAATCTTGAAACATTTAACTGTCGTAACTTAAAAAATATTCATTTAAAACAATTCCATTTAATCATAATAGATATGCAAAACTTAAAGTTTCTATATTTTAAGCTCATTTTAGCTTTAAATAGGTCATAAATATTGACCTAAATAATTCTTTTCCTATAAAAAACAATGTATATTTTACCCTGATTGTAAAAAAAAATTATGACTGACAAAATGCTTAAATTTGTAAAAATAGGTCAACAAACACCACCTAAAAGAGATGTAGGTGATAGAAAAGATGATTTTAACGAAATTTATGATGATTTTATAAAACAGAAAGCCGAAGAACAATCGAGTAGATGTTCTCAATGCGGAGTGCCTTTCTGTCAAGTTCATTGTCCCTTAAGTAATAATATCCCAGATTGGCTTAAATTAACAGCAGAGGGCAGACTTAAAGAGGCATATGAGCTATCTCAAAGCACAAATAATATGCCAGAAGTTTGTGGAAGAATATGTCCACAAGATCGACTTTGTGAGGGCAACTGTGTAATTGAACAATCTGGCCATGGAACAGTAACTATAGGTTCAATGGAAAAATATATTACAGATAATGCGTGGGAAAAAGGTTGGGTCAAACCAATTGAAGTAAAATTTGAAAAAGATCAAAGTGTTGGGGTAATTGGAGCGGGGCCAGCAGGACTAGCGGCAGCTGAACAATTAAGAAAAAACGGATATAAAATTACTGTTTACGATCGATATGATCGAGCGGGAGGTTTATTAATTTATGGTATTCCTAATTTTAAACTAGAAAAATATGTTGTTGAAAGAAGAACAAAACTTTTAAAAGATGGTGGTATTGAATTTGTTCATAATTTTGAAGTTGGTAAAGATGCTACTTTGGATCAGTTAAGAAAAAAAACATGATGCAATTTTAATTGCAACAGGAGTTTATAAACCTAGAGAAATAGAATTACCAGGAAATGACTTAGAAAATATTTTCCCCGCTATGGAATTTTTAACAGCTTCAAATAAGAAAGGCCTAGGAGATAAAGTTGAACTATTTGATAAAGGTATTTTAAATGCTGAAGGAAAAGATATTGTTGTTATTGGTGGTGGTGATACTGCTATGGATTGTGTGAGAACTTCAGTAAGACAAAAAGCAAAATCAGTTAAATGTCTTTACAGAAGAGATAAAGAAAATATGCCAGGATCAGCTCGAGAAGTTGCAAATGCGGAGGAGGAAGGTGTAGAATTTGTATGGCTGTCGAGTCCTAAAAAATTTAAAGGGACAAATAAAGTCGAAAATTTAATTGTTGATCAAATTCAATTAGGTGAACCTGATGACTCTGGTAGAAGAAGACCTCAAATTAAACAAGGATCAGAATTTGAAATTAAAGCTGATATGGTTATTAAAGCTCTAGGCTTTGATCCAGAAGACCTTCCATATTTGTTTGATGCAAAAGAATTGCAAGTTACAAAATGGGGAACAGTAAAGACTGATTTTGACACAATGGAAACAAATTTAAAAGGAGTTTTTGCTGCAGGAGATATTGTCAGAGGAGCTTCGTTAGTTGTATGGGCTATAAAAGATGGAAGAGATGCAGCTGTAGCTATGAAAACTTATTTAGAAAATATTAAATTAAAAAAATCAAAAGTAGCATAATGGAAAATTATAAAAAGAATTTAGAATTATTAACCAAAAATTTTGTATATTCAAAAGAAATGGAACATGATGCTTGTGGAGTCGGTTTAATTGCATCTACAGAGGGAAAAAAATCTAGAGCTATTGTTGAATATGGAATTGAAGCTTTAAAAGCAGTTTGGCACAGGGGAGCTGTTGATGCAGATGGTAAAACAGGAGATGGCGCCGGAATCCACGTTGAGATTCCAAAAGATTTTTTTATAGAAAAAATACAAGTCACAGGACACGATTATGATAACTCTGAAATCTGCGTAGGAATGATTTTTTTACCTAGAAATGACTATTCAGCTCAAGAGAACTGTAAAACAATTGTTGAAAGTGAACTAACTAAAAATAATTTTAGTATATATGGTTGGCGGCAAGTACCTGTGAATCCAAAAGTTTTGGGTGAAAAAGCCCTTCAAACTATGCCAGAAATTATCCAGGTTCTGTTTAAATCTAATGATCCAAATTTATTAGATAAAAACTTAGAAAGAAAAATTTATGAAACAAGAAAAAGAATTGAAAATAAAGCTTTTGAAGCATCATTAAATAACTTTTATATTTGTTCAATTAGCTCAAAGTCTATAATTTATAAAGGGTTATACTTAGCAGAAGCAATATCTGAATTTTTTTTAGACCTCAAAGATCGAAGATTCGTATCACGATATGCAATTTTTCATCAAAGATTTTCAACAAATACAGCACCTAGTTGGAGTTTAGCCCAACCGTTTAGAGCTATAGCGCATAATGGTGAAATTAATACCTATAAAGGAAATAAAAACTGGATGAAAGTACATGAACAAGAAATGAGTAGTCCACTTTTTGATAATGTAGAAAATTTAAAGCCAGTAATTCAAAAAGGTGTCTCTGACTCAGCTGCTTTAGATAATGTATTTGAGTTATTAAATAAATCTGGTCAATCAGCACCATTAGCTAAATTAATGTTGGTACCTGATGCTTGGTCAAAAAAAAATAAAACATTATCAAAAAGTCATCAACAACTATTTAATTTTTTAAATAGCACAATGGAACCTTGGGATGGGCCTGCAGCTATTGCTGCTACAGATAATGAATGGGTTATAGCCGCAAATGATAGAAACGGTCTTAGGCCTTTAAGATATGCCATAACAAAAGATAAGATGCTTTTTGCGGGTTCAGAAACAGGAATGATAGAATTAAATGAAAAAAAAATTTTAACTAAAGGTAGATTAGGTCCTGGCGAAATAATTGGAGTTAGAATTGAAAAAGGGAAAGTATTTTCAAATAGTCAAATAAAAGATTATTTAGCTAAAGAATTTAAACATTTTAATTCTCAAATAATTGACTTAGACGAAAAATTATCAATCTCCAATGAAAAACATAATTTTGATGGAGAAAGTTTGAGGAGAAGACAATATACTTTTGGAATAAGTCTGGAAGATTTAGAACTTATTTTGCATCCAATGGCAGAAGATGCAAAAGAAGCAACAGGTTCAATGGGCGATGACACTCCTTTGGCTGTGTTATCTGATAAGTACAGACCACTTTATCATTTTTTTAGACAAAATTTTAGTCAAGTAACAAATCCACCAATTGATTCGTTGAGGGAAAATAAAGTAATGAGTTTAAAAACAAGATTTGGAAATTTAGGTAACATTCTTGATTTTGATACTCTTACAAAAGAAAATATTTATGTTTTAAATAGTCCTATTCTCTCAAATTCACAATTTAACAAGTTTATTAATTTTTTTGGTAAAAACTCAACAGTAATTGATTGTTCTTTTTCTCAAAATGATAATTTATCAGACTCTATTAACAGAATTCAAAAAGAGGCAGAGATTGCTGCTAGACAAGGTATCACTCAGTTAATTTTAAGCGATAAAAATCTTTCCTCTGAAAGATTACCAATGCCAATGTTATTATGTGTCGGAGCTATTAACACATTTTTAATACAAAAAAAATTAAGAGGATATGTTTCTGTCAATGTCCAATCTGGTGAAGCTTTAGATACGCATTCATTCGCTACATTAATTGGAGTAGGAGCTACAACAGTAAATCCATATCTAGCTTTTGATAGTTTATATCAGAGACATGAAAAAAAACTTTTCGGCCAATATAGTTTTGATGAGTGTGTACAACGTTATATAAACTCAGTTAACGCTGGTTTATTAAAGATAATGTCTAAAATGGGAATTTCCGTTTTAAGTTCTTATAGAGGTGGATGTAATTTTGAAACTGTTGGATTAAGTAGAACAGTTGTAAATGATTACTTTCCTGGAGTTACATCAAAAATTTCAGGTATTGGTTTAATTGGAATTGAAAAAAAAATAAGAGAAATTCACAAAGAAGCATTTGAAAGTACAGAAACTATATTGCCAATAGGAGGTATCTATAGATACAGGAAAAATGGAGAGACACACCAATATCAAGGAAGGCTTATTCATTTATTGCAGAGTGCTGTAGGTTCAAATTCATATGAGGCATATAAGAAATACGCTGAGGGTATATATAATTTACCACCAATTAATTTAAGAGATTTGGTTGATTTTAGAAAAAAGAAACTAGGCCCATCGATAGAAATATCTGAGGTTGAGCCAATAGAAAAAATATTAAAAAGATTTGGGAGTGGAAGTATGTCTCACGGAGCTTTATCTAAAGAAGCTCATGAAACATTAGCAATTGGGATGAATAGAATTAAAGGAGCTTCTTGCAGTGGTGAAGGTGGTGAGGATGCAGATAGATTTAAAATTATGGATAGTGGCGATAGTGCGAATTCTAGAGTTAAACAAATTGCTTCAGCTAGATTTGGTGTGACTGTAAATTATTTAAATAATTGTAATGAAATAGAAATTAAAATGGCCCAGGGCGCAAAACCAGGGGAAGGTGGTCAGCTTCCAGGGTTTAAAGTAACAAAAGAAATTGCAAGATTAAGACACTCTACCCCAGGAGTAACATTAATCTCTCCACCACCACATCATGATATTTATTCAATAGAGGACTTAGCTCAACTAATTTATGATTTAAAACAGATAAATCCAAAAGCAAGAGTTGGAGTTAAATTGGTTGCTTCATCTGGTATTGGAACTATTGCTGCAGGTGTAGCTAAAGCAAAAGCAGACATTATTTTAATTTCAGGTCATAATGGAGGAACAGGGGCAACACCTCAAACAAGTGTTAAATATGTAGGAATACCTTGGGAGATGGGCCTAACCGAGGCTAATCAAGTTTTAACATTAAACAATTTAAGGCACAAAGTTACTTTAAGAACTGATGGTGGTATTAAAACTGGTAAGGATGTTGTAATTGCTGCAATGATGGGTGCAGAAGAATATGGAGTTGCTACAACTGCTTTGGTAGCGATGGGATGTATAATGGTACGACAATGTCATTCAAATACTTGCCCAGTAGGTGTTTGCACTCAAGATAAAAAATTAAGAGAAAAATTTACTGGCACTCCAGATAAAATTGTAAATTTATTTACTTTTATAGCATCAGAGGTAAGAGAAATTTTAGCTGAATTAGGATTTAAATCATTAAATGATATTATTGGAAGAACTGATTTACTGATGCAAGTCAATAAAGCTTCACCAAATTTAGATGACCTAGATTTAAATCCTTTATTTGTTCAGGCCGATCCAGGCAATAATAAAAGATACTGTGAGACTCAAGAGATAACTAAAGTACCAGAAACATTGGATCAAGAAATTTGGCCAGAAATAGAAAAATCTTTAGATAATTCAGAAAAAGTTGATAAAGAAGTTATTATTAAAAATACGAATAGAGCAGTAGGAACAAGAATATCTCATCATCTTTATAAAAAGTATGGTTATGAAAAATTAGAAAATGACTTTCTTACTTTAAATTTTAAAGGTTCCGCAGGTCAGTCTTTTGGTGCTTTTTCTGCCAAAGGTTTAAAACTGAATCTCAAAGGAGATGCTAATGATTATGTTGGTAAAGGATTATCTGGAGCTATAATTTCAATTAAACTTTCAGATGAAAGCAATCTAGTTTCAAATGAAAATACAATTATTGGAAATACAGTTCTTTACGGAGCCACTTCTGGCAAGCTTTTTGCTGCAGGACAAGCTGGTGATAGATTTGCTGTAAGAAACTCTGGTGCAACGACAGTTGTTGAGGGATGTGATTCAAATGGTTGTGAATATATGACTGGTGGGACAGTTATAATTCTTGGTGAGGTTGGAGATAATTTTGCAGCTGGTATGACGGGAGGCATGGCATTTATCTATGATAAATCAAAAGAATTTGAAAAAAAAGTAAACCCAGAGTCAGTTGTTTGGCAGACTGTAGAAACAGAATATTGGATTAACTTTTTAAAAAAGCTAGTTTCAGAGCACGCACATGAGACAAATTCTAAAGTATCAAAAATTATAATTTCTAATTTTGATCAGGAGATTAAAAATTTCATTCAAGTTTGTCCAAAAGAGATGATTAATAAACTTCAAAATCCTATAACACTCAAATCTAAAGAAAAAAAAGTTAGCTAATAATTAATCTTAATTCTTTTTTTAATAATTTAAGCCATTTTGATGAAGATAAACTATGATCTCCGTTTTTCACTATTAATAATTTTTTTTTTGCATTGATAAACATTTTTAAAACTTTTCTTGAATATTTTACTGGTACAGATTTATCTTTACTTCCATGTATCATAGTTACATTTAAATTTTGATATATTTTTTTATTAAGAACTTTGTTTGTTCTTCCATCTTTAATTAATTGTAAAGTTATTGGATATTCATAATCACCATGTTTCAAATAAATTATTCCATTTTTTTTTATTTCATTTTTCATTTTTTTTGAAAATTTTTTCCACATTAAGTTTTCTAAAAATTCGGGAGCAGAACCTACTCCTAAAAAACCTATTATTTGTTTTTTAAAATATCTAAATTGATTTAATGCAATCCACGCACCCATACTTGAGCCAATCAAAATAATTCTGTTTTTTTTTACTATTTTTTTAATTAATAATTTTGTTTCTCTAGTCCATTTTGAAATATTTCCACTAGTGAAATTACCAGATGATTTGCCATGACCTGAATATTCCAGTGCGAGGAAGCCAAGTCTGTTTTTTTTTGCAAAATTTAAAAAGGCTTTAGGTTTTTTTCCCTCTAAATCAGACATGAAACCGTGTAAAAAAACAATGTGGTTACTATTTTTTTGATTATGTTTTAAATACCTTATCTTTTTGGAGTTAGTAATTTTTATATAATTGAAATTAGTCATAAAAGTTTATTAGTTAACCCTATTATTATATAATCTTATCAAATGTCATCTAATATTAAAGTTTTACAAGTAATACCAAAATTAGGCTTTGGTGGAGCTGAAACTGGTTGTTATGACATTGCACATTATCTTCCAGAGAATAACTGTAAATCATTCATAGTAACTAGTGGTGGAGAACTGACAAAATTTATTAATAAAGAAAAAGTTAAATTAATTAGATTGCCCGTGCATAGCAAAAATCCAATATTGATATTTTTCAATTCAATTTTTTTAATTGGTATAATATTATTTTTTGATATCTCCATAGTACATGCTAGAAGTCGAGCACCAGCCTGGTCATGCTTGTTTGCTACAAAACTTACAGGAAGAAAATTTGTTACCACATTTCACGGTACTTATAATTTTAGTGGAAAAATAAAAAAATTATATAATTCTATAATGGTAAGATCAGATTTAATAATTGCAGGATCAAATTTTATTTTTTCTCATATAAAAGAAAATTATTCAGAATTTTTAGGACTTAAAAAAAAATTTCTTGTAATATTTAGAGGAATAAACGTAGATTATTTTGACCAATCTACAAAATTAGATTCTGATGAAAAAAAAATTTTGAAAAAATGGGAAATAGATAAAGAAAAAAAAATTATTTTGGTGCCAGGAAGACTCACAAATTGGAAAGGTCAACTTTTACTTATTGAAGCAATTAATTTAGTTAAAATTGAATTGGGATACGAAGCTTTTAATGTGGTAATATTAGGAAGCGAACAAGGAAGAGATTTATACAAAAAAAAATTAATTCGTTTGACCGAGCAGTATCGTTTAACAAATCAAATAAAATTTATAGATCATTGTGATGATATGGCTTTAGCTTATAAAGTTTCAGATATTGTTATTTCACCCTCGATAGAACCAGAGGCATTTGGTAGAGTTTCAGTAGAAGCCCAATCAATGGAAAAACTAATAATTGCTAGCAACATAGGTGGATCTAATGAAACAATCATTAATGAAAAAACTGGCTTTTTGTTTGAAGCTGGTAATGCGAATGATTTAAGTAAAAAAATTATTAGAGCAATAACAATGGATGAGATGTCCCTTCAATTAATGGGCAAAGAAGGAAGAAAAAACGTAATTAAAAAATTTAATGTTGAAAAAATGTGTTTTTCTACTTATTCAGAGTATAAAAGACTACTAAATTAAATGCCTATAATTACCTTACCAGATGGAAACAATTTAGAATTTCCAAAAAAAGTTACAGGATTGGAAGTAGCTGAAAAAATAAGCAAATCTCTGGCTAAACAAGCATTAATAATGAGTGTTAATGGAGAATTAAAGGATTTGTATTATCCCATTGATAAAGATAGCTCTGTAAAAATTTTTACTGCTAAAGATCCTGAAGGACTTGATGCAATTAGACATGATACAACACATATAATGGCGATGGCTGTTCAAGAATTATTTCCAGGAACGAAACTAGCCATTGGTCCAGCGATTAAAGATGGATTTTATTATGATTTTTATCGAGAAGAACCTTTTACCCCAAAAGATCTTGAAAAAATTGAAATTAAAATGAAAGAAATAATAGAAAAAGATGAAAAAACTAGAAGAGAAGTTTGGGAGAGAGAAGAAACAAAAAAACATTATTCTAAGCTAGGAGAAAAATATAAAGTTGAACTTGTTGATATGATTCCTAAAGATAATGAAGTTTCTATTTATTATCATGGTGATTGGTACGATCTTTGTAGAGGTCCTCACTTATTATCAACTGGAAGAATTGGTAAGCATTTTAAATTAACAAAAGTAGCAGGGGCTTATTGGCGTGGAGACTCTAAAAATGAGATGCTTCAAAGAATATATGGCACTGGTTGGGCTTCACAAAAGGATCTAGATAATTATCTAAAGAGGATAGAAGAGGCAGAAAAAAGAGATCATAGAAAACTCGGTAAAGAAATGGATTTATTTCATTTTAGAGAGGAAAGTCCAGGATCAGTTTTTTGGCATGAGAAAGGTTGGGCCCTATTTCAAAAATTAATTAATTATATGAGGAGTAGGCAAGATGCAGCTGGTTACAAAGAGGTAAATACTCCAGAGATATTAGACAGACAATTATGGGAAAAATCAGGGCATTGGGAAAAATATGGAGAAAATATGTATACCTCAGAAACACCTGACGAAAAAGTCTTTGCAATCAAACCAATGAATTGTCCTGGACATATTCAAGTATTTAATCAGGGTTTAAAAAGTTATCGTGATTTACCTTTGCGAATTACAGAATTTGGAAAAGTACATCGTTATGAACCATCTGGAGCTTTACACGGTTTATTAAGAGTAAGAGCATTTACTCAAGATGATGCTCATATATTTTGTTCTGAGGATCAAATTACAAGTGAATGTTTAGAGGTAACTAATTTAATTTTAGATATTTATAAAGATTTAGGTTTTGAAAATGTAATTCTTAAATATGCAGATAGACCAGAGGTACGAGTTGGGGAAGATGAAGTTTGGGATAAAGCAGAAGCTTCTTTACTTGAAGCAGTAAAAGCATCTAAGCTTGAATATAGTATTAATAAAGGTGAAGGTGCATTTTACGGTCCAAAAATTGAATTTGTTTTAAGAGATGCAATTGGAAGAGATTGGCAGTGTGGAACTTTACAAGTTGATTTAAATCTACCTGGAAGATTAGATGCCTCTTATGTAGATAAAGATGGGACAAAAAAAGTACCTGTTATGTTGCATAGAGCTTTATTTGGTTCTCTGGAAAGATTTATTGGAATTCTTATAGAAAACTATGCAGGCAAGTTTCCCTTCTGGATCTCTCCTTTACAGACGATGGTAATACCTATTTCAGAAGAATTTAATGATTATGCAAATAAAGTATCTAAAAAAATTAAAAGTGCAGGTATTAGTTCTGCTGTAGATTTAAAAAATAATAATTTAAATTACAAAATAAGAGATCATTCATTAGCAAAAATCCCTATTTTATTAATTTGTGGTAAAAAAGAAGTTGACAGCAACTCAGTAACGATTAGAAGGTTGGATTCTAATAAACAAGAAAATATGGACTTAAATTTATTTTTAAAAAAATTCTCTGCTTTAAACAAAGCATCTTCAAACTAAGTGGCAGATTTTAAACAAAATTACTTTCAGAGAAGAACCAAGGATCGAGGTCCTAGATCAAATAATAGAATCTCTTCACCTGAAGTTCAAGTTATAGCAAGTGATGGAGAAAACTTAGGTACTCTCAATACGAATGAAGCTATATCGATGGCGAAAAATCAAGGATTAGATTTAATTGAAATAGCAGCAAACGCAAGTCCACCAGTTTGCAAAATAATGGATATGGGAAAATTCAAATATGATGCACAAAAAAAAGCAAACCTTGCCAAAAAAAAACAAAAAATTGTTGCCTTAAAAGAAATTAAAATGAGACCAGTTACAGAAACTCACGATTATGAATTTAAAGTTAAAAATGCCAAAAAATTTATTTCAAAGGGAGATAAAGTAAAATTTACAATTAGATTTAAGGGGCGGGAGCTACAACATTCTCATCTAGGAAATGAATTAATGGGTAAAATTAAAGAGGACATGAAGGAAGTTGGAAAGGTAGAATTACATCCCAAGTTTGATGGTAAGCAAATGATAATGGTTATTCAGCCAATATAAGCCTTAATTAAGGTTGTAAATTTAAATCATTCTTTGTATAACCTCGCAGAAATTATGCCAAAACTTAAAACTAAAAGCTCAGCTAAAAAAAGATTTAAAATTTCAGCTAAAGGCAAAGTGATGACTGCTCAAGCTGGTAAAAGACATGGTATGATTAAAAGAACAAATTCACAAATCAGAAAATTAAGAGGTACTACTGCGATGTCAAAACAAGATGGAAAAATTGTTAAATCGTATATGCCTTACAGTCTAAGAGGATAAAATGGCAAGAGTTAAAAGAGGTGTAACCAGCCGAGCTAAACACAAAAAAGTTTTAAAAGCTGTCAAAGGACAATGGGGCAGAAGGAAAAATACTATAAGAGTTGCAAAGCAAGCTATGGAAAAAGCTATGCAGTATGCATATCGAGATAGAAGAAACAAAAAGAGAGATTTTAAATCGCTTTGGATTCAAAGAATTAACGCTGGTGTCAGGTCCGAAGGAATGACTTATTCGAAGTTTATTAATGGATTAAATAAGTGTGGAATTACTATTGATAGAAAAATTCTTGCTGAAATAGCCTATGATAGTCCAGAAGCTTTTAAAACAATAGTTCAAAAAGCTCAATCAGCTCTAAACTAATCTTCTCTATTGTTTTTATTTCTTAAGGAAATAATCTACCAATATGTCAGACTTAAAAAATATAAAAGAAAAATTTATTATCAAACTTAATGATAATCTAAATCTGGATGAGATAAATAAAATTAAATCAGAACTATTTGGAAAGAATGGTTTGATTTCATCTCAATTTAAAAACATTAGCTCAATATCGGAAATAGATAGAAAAAAATTTGCATCAGATCTCAATCAAATCAAAGATGAATTGCAGAATTTAATTACAAATAAAATAAACGAAATTGAGTCAAAAAAGATCAATGAAAAATTAGAAAAAGAAAAAGTTGATATAACTCTACCTGAAAGATCATTTGTAAGAGGTAAAATTCATCCTGTCTCCCAAACTATTGATGAAATCTCGTCGATTTTTTCTGAGATAGGGTTTAGTGTTGAAGAAGGTCCTGATGTTGAAAATGAATATAATAATTTTACGGCTTTAAATACACCTGATAATCATCCAGCAAGAGACATGCATGATACTTTTTATCTTGATGAGACTAAGAATCTTTTACTTAGAACACACACTTCTCCAGTTCAAATTAGAACGATGTTAAAAGATAAACCACCTTTCAAAATTATTGCACCAGGAAGAACTTATAGATCGGATAGTGACCAAACACATGCTCCAATGTTTCACCAAGTAGAAGGTCTTCATATAGACAAAGATATCAATATGGGTCACTTAAAAGGATGTTTAAATTATTTTATAAAAGAATTTTTTGAAGTTGATAAGATTAAGATGAGATTTAGACCAAGCCATTTTCCTTTTACAGAACCATCTGCAGAAGTTGATATAGGTTACGAAATAAAAGACGGAAAGATTGTAATTGGGGAAGGCGATCAATGGCTTGAAATTCTAGGATGTGGAATGGTCCATCCCAATGTATTAAAAAATGTAAAAGTTGATCCTTCCAAATACCAAGGATATGCATTTGGTATAGGGATAGATAGGCTGGCTATGCTTAAATATGGTATAAATGATTTAAGAGCATTTTTTGAATGTGATTACAGATGGCTAAATCATTTTGGTTTTGATCCACTTGATGTTCCAACTAATTATAGAGGCTTGAGCAGATGAAGATTACATTTGATTGGCTTAAAGAACATTTAAATACAAATCTAAAAGAGGAAAAGCTTTTAGAACAACTTACAAATGTTGGTCTAGAGGTAGAAAGTGTAGCTAACTTATCGGAAGGACTTGATTTATTCAAAGTTGCTAGAATCATAAAAACAGAAAAACATCCAAACGCAGATCGACTAAAAGTTTGCGATGTTGATGTTGGAGAAAAAGAATTAAAAAAAGTTGTGTGTGGTGCTTCGAATGCTAGAAAAGGACTAATCACAATATATGCTCCTCCAGGTGCAGTTATTCCAAAAAGTAAAGCAAAACTAGTCGTTGCAAAGATAAGAGATGTCACTTCCTATGGGATGCTTTGCTCCGAATCTGAATTAAATTTATCAGATGAAAGTGATGGAATATCAGAATTGTCATCAGTAAAATACAAGAAAAGTATTGGAAAGAGTTATTTTTCTAAATCAAAATCTAATCTTATTGATCTATCAATCACACCTAATAGGCCAGATTGTCTTGGAGTTAGAGGAATAGCCAGAGATCTTGCTGCTTCTGGAATTGGAAAGTTAAAAGACTTTAAAGAAAAAAAAAATAAGTCAAATTTAAAACAATCTATAAAAGTAAAAATCAATAAAGAAAAAATTCAGGGCTGTAATGCTTTTGGTAGCTGCATAATTAAAAATGTTAAAAATGCAGAAAGTCCCAAATGGTTAAAAGATAAATTAATTTCGATTGGGGAAAAACCAATTTCAGCAATAGTTGATATTACCAATTATGTAATGTTTGACATCAATCGCCCATTACATGCTTATGATGCAGATAAGATTGAAAAAGGTATTGTAGTTAGAAATTCTAAATCTGGAGAGGACTTTACTGCTTTAGATAAAAAAAATTATAAATTAGAAGACAATATGTGTGTCATAACTGATAATAAGGGAGTTTTAGGCATAGGTGGTATTATTGGGGGCACAAGATCTGGTACTGAATTTGATACTAAAAATGTGTTTTTAGAGGCAGCTTATTTTGATCCAACATCAATAAGAAGTACCGCAAAAAAATTAAATATCGACACAGATGCAAAATTTAGAAATGAACGGGGAATCGATCCATTGTCTATTGAAGAAGGCCTAAATAAAGCAGCATCATTGATAAAAGAAATTTGTGGTGGAGAGATCAGCAAAATAGATATTCAAAAAATCGAAACTTACAAAAATAAAATTATAAAATTTGATACTAATTTGTTTGAAAGGATATCTGGTTTTAAAATTTCCACTAAAGAAATGATAAAAATTTTAGAGGACCTTGGCTTTAATTGTAAAAAAGAAAAAAAATATTTAAGATTATCAGTTCCTTCTTGGAGGCCAGATATATTACAAGATATAGATATTGTCGAAGAGCTAGTAAGAATAAGTGGTTATGACAAAATAAATATTGTAGATCCAATTAAGGAAAGGACAAAATCAACTTTAACTCAGCCTCAAAAGTTGTTTCATTTTTTGCAAAGAGCAATTGCTTCAAAAGGTTATATGGAGGCAATAACATGGTCCTTTACTGATTCAAATTATAATGATCACTTCAAAGGTTTAAATAAAGAAATTAAAATTATAAATCCTATAAGCTCTGAATTAGGAGTTCTAAGAAATTCAATATTTTCAAATTTAATTATGTATATTTCTAAAAATTTAGATCGAGGTTTTAAAGATTTATCAATATTTGAAATAGGCCCTGTTTTTTCTGGCTCTAATCCAGGTGATCAAACTACTGTGGTTTGCGGATTGTCAGCAGGTAAAAAATCTAGATTATCCTGGATTGAAAAAGAGAGGAATGTCGATGTATTTGATGTTAAAAAAGATGTAGTGCAAACGTTAGTTGAGGCTGGTTATAGCTCTGATAAGTTTTTTATAGATAACGAGACACCAAATTATTATCATCCTGGCAAGTCAGGTAGATTGTTTTTAAATAGAGGAAAAGATCAAATAGCAGCTAATTTTGGTGAAATTCATCCTAATATTCTAAAAAGTCTGGATATAAAATCCGAGTCTTTGGTAGGTTTTGAAATTTTTCTAGATAATTTAAAGCTTCCCAAAAAAACACTTAATGATCAAAAACCAAAATTTATAATTTCAGACTTTCAAAAATCTGAAAGAGACTTTGCATTTGTCGTGAAAAAAGATGTGAAAGCTCAAGATTTGATAAATGTAATTTCAAATGTGGATAAAGATTTGATTAGCAATATACAAGTTTTTGATGTCTACGAGGGAGAAAATATACCTGAGAACCAAAAATCAATTGCAATTAGTGTAACAATCCAGTCATCTAAAAAAACATTAAATGATAATGATTTAGAGAGTATAAATAATTTAATAATCGAAACAGTTGAAAACAAAACTGGTGCTAAAATCCGTTCATAAAGTAAATGAGCACAATTGACAATATTAGAAACTTCGCGATCATAGCACATATTGATCACGGCAAATCTACTATAGCCGATAGAATAATTCATAGCTGTGGTGGCCTAACTGAAAGAGAGATGAAAGCTCAAGTTTTAGACTCTATGGATATAGAGCGTGAAAGAGGAATTACGATTAAAGCTCAAACAGTAAAACTAAATTATAAAGCAAAAGACGGAAAAAAATATATCTTAAATATAATTGATACTCCGGGCCATGTTGATTTTAGTTATGAAGTAAGCAGATCTCTATACGCTTGTGAGGGGTCTATTTTAATTGTTGATAGCACTCAAGGGGTTGAAGCGCAAACATTAGCAAATGTATATCAAGCTTTAGATATAAATCATGAAATTGTACCTGTTCTTAATAAGGTAGATTTACCAGCTTCAGATTTAGAAAAAACAAAAAAGCAAATAGAAGAGGTGATAGGTATAGATACCGAAAATGCCATACCTTGTTCTGGAAAAACAGGTGAAGGTATTGATAATATTTTAGAACAAATTATTACAGCTTTACCAGCTCCAAAGGGAGAAAATTCTGGTGATCTAAAATGTTTATTAGTTGATAGTTGGTATGATACTTATCTAGGAGTAGTTATTTTAGTAAGAGTAATTGATGGAAAAATCTCAAAAAACATGAAAATAAAAATGATGTCTACTAACCAAGAATATATCGTTGAAAAAGTTGGAGTATTTACTCCTAAAGCAGTAGATATTAATGAATTAAATGCTGGAGAAATTGGTTTTATAACAACTGGAATAAAAGTTTTATCTGAAACAAAAGTTGGTGATACAATCTGTGATGCCGCTAAACCTTTAAGAGAAGCGTTGCCCGGCTTTAAACCTAGTAAGCCAGTTGTATTTTGTGGATTATTTCCAGTAGATAGTTCAGAATATCAAAAATTAAAAGATGGTTTAGCTAAATTACAATTAAACGATGCAAGTTTTTCATTTGAACCAGAGTCATCCTCAGCTTTGGGTTTAGGATTTAGATGTGGTTTTTTAGGATTACTACATTTGGAAATTGTTACAGAGAGGCTAGAAAGAGAATTTGATGTAAACTTGTTAACAACGACACCTGGGGTTGTATATAAAGTTCACATGAATAATGGAAATATAGTTGATCTTCATAATCCTTCGAGTTTACCAGACCCAACATTAATAAAGTTAATTGAAGAACCATGGATTAAAGCAACAATAATTACACCTGATGAATATCTGGGATCTATTATTAAAATGTGCCAGGATAAAAGGGGTATCCAAACTAATTTAAGTTATTCTGGAAATAGAGCTGTAATAAATTATGAATTACCCTTAAACGAGGTTGTTTTTGATTTTAATGATCGCCTAAAATCAATGACAAGTGGGTATGCTAGTTTTGACTACGAGATCATACAACATAGAGAGGGAAATTTAGTTAAACTTGGGATTTTAGTTAATGCAGAACCAGTTGATGCATTAGCTATGATGATTCACAAAGATTTTGCACAAAAAACTGGAAGAGAAGTTTGTGAAAAATTAAAAGATCTTATACCCAGACATAATTTTATGATACCTGTTCAAGCAGCAATAGGAGGAAAAATTATAGCAAGAGAAACAATTAAGGGTTTTAAAAAAGATGTTTTAACTAAAATTCATGGCGGGGGAGCTACAGATAGAAAAAGAAAACTTCTTGAAAAACAAAAAAAAGGTAAAGCTCGTTCCAAACAATTTGGTAGAGTAGAAATTCCTCAAGAGGCATTTATAGGTGTATTAAAGATTAATAAAGAAAAATAGAATGCTAAAAATTAAATTATTTCATTTAAAATAAAAGATTTTATCTAATCATGATTTAGTTAAAGGCATCATTTTAATATCCATTCCTTATATAAATCTAAATTTTTTAATAAATATTCAGGATAACTATTATCTATTTCTACTTTCTTTAACCTTAGATTTCTACCAAAAGGATCAATTAAATCATTAATCTTTTTTTTAATTGCAGATACATCTTTGAATTTTTCTTTATTAAATTCTGTGTGGGCCATGTTTTCAATTTTCTTTGAAATTTCCTCTGGTTTCATCAAGTATGTAAAATGCCAACCACCCCCTTGAATTAACTGAATACTTTTTTCTTTATCAATTCTCCAAAAGGGATAATTCAAATTCTTCTTTTTAAGCATTCTAAGATCAAAAAAAGACTTTAGGTGTTTCTTTTTGCAAATTCTAGATCCAGCCCAGTTTCCATTACCCTCATCTAGCCCTAGTATATTTAATTTATAGTAATACATATTTTGAAGAAAAAAACCAAATTTGAAATCATTTGCCTTAAAATTAATTATAGATTTTGGTTCTGGAATTTCATCTTCATCAGAAAAAACTATTAGATCATCAGGCTCCGCTTTTGTAATTCCTTGAAATAATCTTTCCATTTGAATTTTAAGAAGTTGATAGTCATTTTTCCCTTTAATTTTTATTTCAGGTAGATCATCAACTTTGATGTAAATGATTTTATCACCATATTTTTCTAAAAATTTTTTATCAAAATTATAATCTTTATAATTACCGGTATGCGTTTTGTTTGCTTCGCAGACAACAAAGTAATCTACAAAATCTTTTAAAACATTAAATCTTAAATTGAATAATAAATTTGCATTATAAAATGTTATACAATCATAAATTTTCATTTATTTCTTATAAACATAAATAGTTGATGCTGAAATGATAAATTTTGTTTATCTTGTACAATAGTCACTTTATATATTTTCATATAATAATTTAAATCAATAAATTGTCACAAATTATAGGTTTTTTCTTAATTTAAACATTAATTTTTTTGATTGAAATTAATATAAAATGATTAAATATCTATAATATACTTTGTTTAAAGAATAAAAATAAATAAATGCATATCAAAAAAACTTCAATTAAAGATTTAGTATTACTTAAAACAAAAATTCACAGGGATAGCCGAGGCTTCCTTAAAGAAACATCAAAAAAAAATGTCATTAAAAAAGATTTTATCTTTGATTTAATGTCATCATCTAACAAAAATGTACTGAGAGGACTTCATATTCAAACAAAGAAACCCCAAGCAAAATTAATTACAGTATCTTATGGTAAAATATTTGATGTAGCAGTTGATTTAAGAAAAAAATCTAAAACATTTGGAAAACATTTTTCTATAATTATGTCTAATAAAAGTGATTTTTCTTTATATATACCAGAGGGATTTGCTCATGGTTTTATATGTTTATCTAAAATATGTATCATTAACTATAAATGTAATAAGTACAGAGATGCTAAAAGTGAAACTACACTTAGATGGGACGACAGTAATTTAAAAATAAAATGGCCTGTTAAAAAACCTATTTTATCATTAAAAGATAAACATGGAAAAAATTTAAATTATTTTAAATAGAAATAATGAAAAAAAGAATTATTGTTACAGGTGGATCAGGAAGGTTTGGTAATTATCTTAAAAATATTAAGATTAATCATAATGTCCTTTTTCCAAAAAAAAAAATTTTTAATATTTTAAATCCAATTGTCTTAAAAAAATATTTAAAAAAAAATAGAGCAGATATGGTTATACACTTGGCTGGGTTATCAAGACCGATGTCTATTCATGAAAAAGATATTAAAAAAAGTATTGATTTAAATATAATAGGTACAGCCAATATTACAAAAGTTTGTTCTGAGCTGAATATAAAATTAATATATTTTTCGACACACTATGTTTATCCAGGGGTTAAGGGAAGTTATTCTGAAAGGGATAATTTATTGCCAGTAAATAATTATGCGTGGTCAAAATTAGGTGGAGAATGTGCAGTTCAACTTTATAAAAACTCTCTAATTTTAAGGGTTTGCATGACCGAAAAACCTTTTTTACATAAAAAAGCTTTTGCAAATGTTAAAACAAGCTTCATGTATCACGAAGATGTAGCTAAAATTTTATTTAAATTAATTAACAAAAGAGGAGTCATAAATATTGGAGGTAAAGCTGAATTTGTCTATAATTTTGCTAAAAAAAACAATCCAAATGTAAAAAAAATTTTTTTAAAAAAAGATAATAAAATAGGAATGCCTTTTGATTCATCGTTAAATATAAAAAAGTTGCATAAAATAATTAAAAAAAATTCAAATAATTGAAAAAAAAATGCCACAGATTTATTTATGTTCACTTACTAGCTCTAAATTAAAACGATTATTAACTAAATGAAAAATTTAGATATTTATTGTGTTACAGATAAAAAGTTAGATTTTTTAGAAAAAACAAATCTTAAATTAGTTGGTGTCGGTAAAGAAAAATTTTCTGAAAAATACTTAAGATGTGACACAAAAAAAAATATTAATTATAAAGAAAAATATTATTCTGAGTTAGCATTTCATTACTGGTATTGGCAAAATATATTACCAAATGAAAAACAGGATTGGATTGGATTTTGTCAAAAGAGGAGATTTTGGATTAATCCAGAAAAAGACAAAAATTTAATTACCTCAGAAAATTTGAATGAATTTTTACTTTTGGAAATTGATGATAAGTTGAGTAAATCAGAAAGTTTCATTTGTAGTCCTGTTAATCTTACTGGGGTAAAAAAAATGAAGATGATCAAAAGGGGATGGAAAAATTTGATAAAAGATCCAAACATATTTTTTAATAATCAAAAACACACTATCGCTTTACATTTTGATATGCATCATGGATACAACAATTTAAATAAAGCTATTAATTTGCTGGATAGTGAAAATAAAAGAGATTTTTTTGATTTTGTAAATAACAAAACATATTTTAATCCACATATAATGTGCATTTCTAGACCCGATATTTTAGAGAAGTGGTTTAAAAGTTTATTTTCATGGTTAGAAAGATGTGAGAGTGAATTTGGTTTTAATAAATTAAACGGATATGACACTCAAAGACTTTATGCTTATTTAGCAGAAAGATATCTATCTTACTGGTTTCAAAAATATACAAAATTTAGAGAAATACCTTGGACTTTAATCCAAATATAAAAACCTGGAGAGGTGGCCGAGTGGTTGAAGGCGCACGCTTGGAAAGCGTGTAAAGGAGCAATTCTTTCATGGGTTCGAATCCCATTCTCTCCGCCATCTAATTACCCTTTATTTAAAAGCTTATTTAACTTATTTGGCAAATATTAATGATTTAATTTAAACATTTTTATTTAAAAATGTTATAATTTTTTTTTCCAAAAATTGAAAAAATGATAAATAATAAAACATATCGAGCATACCCCATCAGATATTCATAAAGGTACTACTTCATAAATTAAGAAATGGATAAAAATGAATTAAATATTTGCCAAGTATCATTAAACAGAGATATTGCTTTAATTGAAGAAAATTTAACTAATTTTAAAAAAATTTATAAAAAAGATTTAAGATTATTTGTTGTTTGTCCTGAAACTCAAATTAATGAATTCAAAAAGGGATTAAAATTTAATGAAGTAGAAATCATCAATGAAAATGAATTGATTTCTTTTAATGATTTTAAAAAAATATTTGATAA
>QCNX01000009.1 GCA_003210015.1 Pelagibacteraceae bacterium AG-426-P20
TACACGTCCTATAGACGAGAATATAGCTTTATTAAGAGAAAAAACTTTTAATCTTGTTAATGCAATTCCTAAAGACATTAAAATAAGAAATATTGTTGCATACATTAATAAGAAAGTAGTATTTTCAACAAATCCTGGAAGTTCTAAATCATAATAAAGTAAAAATACTGCTATTAAAATTGCATAAAAAGGTGGACTTTTAATTATAACATTAATACTAAATTTTCTGTCAGCTAAAAAAACCCCTAAAGTGAAGTGACATAAAATAATTAAAGCAGATATTGCTGCTGAAACACCAAGTCCTTGAGAGCCATAAGCAAATAAACATATTGGTAAACCCATGTTTCCTGTATTGGGCATTGCTAAAGGAGGAAGTTCCCTAATAATATCTTTCGTGTTGAGAAGATATAGAATGATAATTCCAGTAATTATAAATCCGCCAATAGCTAAGGCATAATACCAAAAATAATTGATAAAAACGTTAAATGAAATATTTACTGGATTTAAAGCGTAAATAATCATTGCAGGAGTTCCTACATTTGCTGCAAAATTTGTAATGAATGTTGTGTCTATTTTTGGGTTTTTTTTGCCTAAATAGTAGCCAATACCAACAACAAAAAATACAGGAAACAAAACTTCAAAAAGTTTAATGTAAATATCCATTAATTATATAGTCTAATTAAAACAGGAAATTTAAGAATATTTTTATTCTTTTTAAATACTGATAAGCAGTTTCTTGAGTTAATTTCTGTTGTTTTATGTGTAATAATTACGATTGTTGCTTTCTTATTCTTCTTATCAGGTGTTTGAATTATTCTTTTAACTGAAATTTTATATTTAGCTAATCTATTAGTAATTGATGAAAGAACACCCTGCTTATCTTTGACTTCAAATCTTAAATATAATGAATTTGTGTATTTATCATTACTCAATGGCTTAATAGACCTTCTTTTATTAGAAGAAATACCGAAAGGATACTTAGTATTTCCTCTTAAAATTGATAATAAGTCTGATAATAATGACGAAGAAGTTGGACCAGGTCCAGCACCCTCACCTTGTAAAACGCTTTCCCCTACAGGTTTACCTTCAGTAATTACTGCGTTCATAACGCCATTTACATTTCCTATATATGTCTTTTTACTTACTAAACATGGATGAACAGTCTCAAATAGTTGACCATTGATAATTTCAGAAATTCCAAGTAATTTCACTCTAAGACCTAATTGATTGGCTATTTTAATATCTTCTAATTTAATATTTTCAATACCTTCCATTATACATTTGCTTTTAGAAATCTTTGTATTGAAAGATAGAGCCGATAATATTCTTATTTTTGCAAAAGCATCAAAACCGTTTAAATCTAACTTAGGATTGCCTGGTTCAGCATAACCAAGTTTTTGTGCTTTTTGCAAAACTTTATCAAAAGTTTCATTACTATTTTCCATTTCTGATAAAATATAATTTGTCGTTCCATTAAGTATTCCATAAACTTTACTAATTTTATTTGTTGCTAAGCCTTCTTTAATTGTTCTTAGAATGGGAATTCCACCTGCAACAGATGCTTCGAACTCTAAATTTACTCTATTTTTTTCAGCAAGTTTAGCAAGGTAGTCTCCATGCTTAGCTATTAAAGCTTTATTTGGTGTAATAACATTAATCTTATTTTTTAAAGCTGTCTCCACAACTTTTTTTGAAATTCCATCAGATAGTCCAACTACTTCAAACAAAATGTCAGGCTTTAATTCTTTTATTATCTTAATTGGATCTTTATAAAAAATTTTTTTATTAATGTGATATTTTCTTTTTTTTGTTTTATTTTTAGCAGATATGGCAATTATCTTAATTTTTTTTGCAGTTTTTATTTCAATATTTCTTCTTTGAAGATTAAGTTCTCGGTATAGATAATTTCCAACTTGACCAAGTCCAATAATTGCAATTTTTATAATATTACTCATCTATTTATCAATATTTGGGTAAGGATTATTATTAGCATATTTTTCTAACTTAATTCTAAATTCTTCAAAAGATAGATCATTGGAAAATTCAATTTTTGAAACATTATTTGAAATATTTTTACTAGATGAACAACATGACAGTAAAAAAAATAAGAAAAAATATTTTTTCATTTTAAGCCTTCTTTAATATTAAAATTTTTTATAATATTCATATTTTGGACTCCTTGACCTGCCCCACCTTTTATCAAATTATCAATTGATGATAGTATTATCGCCTTATTCTTATATTTAGATTTACATACAGATATTAAACAATTATTTGTATTAATTACATCATTTGTACTTATTAAAGAATTCATTTTAATCACTTTGACAAATGTTGAATTTTTATAAAATCTATTAAGTTCATTATATAAAGAGCTAACTGTTTTGCCTTTATTTAAATCAATGTAAATAGTACTCAGAATACCTCTAAACATTGGTGATAAATGCGGTGTAAATGTAAAATCAAATTTACTTTTAGTATATTTTCTTATTGTTTGTTCGATTTCAGAATTGTGTCTGTGGAAACTTACCCCATAAGCACTTAAAGATTCGTTTAAGTTCTTATATTTATATTTTTTATGTACACCTCTTCCTGCACCAGAGTATCCAGATTTTGAGTCGATAATTATATTATTTAACTTTAAAAGTTTTTTTTTAATTAATGGAATTAATGGAAGTAATATTGAAGTAGGATAACAACCAGGACATCCAATAATTTGAAATTTTTTGATATCATTACCCATTATCTCAGGCAACGCGTAAATTGATTTTTTTATTAAATGAGGAGCTTTATGTTTTAATTTATACCATTTAAAATAATCTGAAGCTTTTTTTAATCTAAAATCAGCAGCTAAATCAATCAAAGTATTTTTATGTAATAAGTATTTTGAAATTTCCTGAGATTGTCCGTTAGGAAGAGCTGTAAAAATAACATCAATATTATTTAATAATTTTTTATTAAACTTAATGATTTTTGGTAACTTTTTATATTTTAAAGATTTGTCATAATAAGATATATCTTTACCAATCGATGTGTTGCCACAAAGATATTTAATATTAATTTTATTATGTTTGACTAGCAACTTAATTAATTGAACTCCAATATAACCAGTTGATCCAGCTACTAAAACATTTAGTTTAGGCATTGTTTATTATAACAGTTAAAAGTTAAAAAAAAATTATCTTTTAGAAAATTGAAAGCTTCTTCTAGCTTTTCTTCTACCAGGTTTTTTCCTCTCAACTGCCCTTGAGTCTCTGGTAGTTAATTTTTCTGTTTTAAGCGTGGTTTTAAAATTTTCATCGAACATTACCAAAGCCTTGGATATACCATGAACCATCGCACCTGCCTGACCTGTAGGCCCACCACCACTAACACTACATCTTACATCATAATTTGTAGCTTGGTTGATAATTTCGAAAGGTCTAGTTATTTGAAGGTGATGGAATTCACTCGAAAAGTATTCATTAAATAGCTTGCCATTTACATAGATTTTACCTGACCCTTTTTTTACCCAGACTTTAGCTATAGAAGTTTTTCTTCTGCCAGTAGCGTATTTACTATCTTTAAAATCCAGTTTTGATTTTACTCTTTTAGTTTCTGCTTGGGAAGTTTCCATTAATCTAATTTCTTATGATGTTTTTATTATTTAGTTTTTTCAGCTCGATAGTTTTAAGGTTTTGAGCTGCATGCGGATGTTCGTTACCTGAATAAATCTTTAATTTACTCAGTTGTTTTTTACCTAAAACACCTCCTGGTAACATTCTTTTAACAGCTAATTTCAATGTCTCACCTGGTTTTTTTGAAGAAAGTTTTTCCGGAGTTGTTTCTTTTATTCCGCCAGGGTGTCCTGTATGTCTGTAATATTTTTTGTCTTGAAATTTTTTACCTGTAAATCTAATTTGTTCAATATTTTTAACTACTACAAAATCTCCATCATCCATATGAGGTGTAAAAGTAGTTTTATTTTTGCCTCTTATAATTTTTGATATAACAGTAGCTAATCTACCTACTACTGCATCTTTTGCATCAATTTCAAACCAGCTTGAAGAAAGTTGATCTTTTTTTAAGAATTTTGTCATTGTGCCAGGATTAATACTAATATTAACCTTAAAGTCAATTTGATATTTTTATTGCAAATACTAACATTTCTGATACATATAATAATGCCGATTTGATCCTATTGCGGGCATATAACTGCTAAACAGGAAATTTCATAATATAATCGGTAGGCATTTGAACTGTATTGTGCGCCTTACATAAAGTTAAAGCACTAAAAAAGGAGTAATAATGAGTACAAAAAGAAATAACCCTGAAACAATAGCTATTCATGGGGGTGATTATAGAAGTGATCCAGCAACTAATGCAGTAGCTGTGCCTATCTACAGAACTACATCATATCAATTCAATAGTGTTGAACATGCAGCAAACCTGTTTGCATTAAAAGAGTTTGGTAACATTTATACTAGAATAATGAACCCTACGAATGATGTATTAGAAAAAAGAATTGCAGCTCTTGAAGGAGGTTTGGCTTGTTTAACAGTAGCATCAGGACAAACTGCATCTACATTTGCTGTTTTAAATGTTGCTCAAGCAGGAGATAATATTGTGAGCTCAACAGATCTTTATGGAGGAACTGTATCTTTATTTACCCATACCTTAAGCAAACTTGGTATTGAAATAAGATATGCGGATCCAAAAGATCCAAAAAACTTTGAAAAGGTTATAGATGATAAAACTAGAGCTTTTTATGGTGAAACTTTACCTAATCCATATTTAAGAGTTTTTCCAATTAAAGAGGTTTCTGACATAGGCAAGAAATACAATATACCATTGATAATGGATAATACAGCAGCTCCCGTAATTTGTAAGCCAATAGAACATGGGGCGGCTGTGGTTATTCACTCATTGACTAAATATATAGGAGGCCATGGTACAGCTATAGCAGGTAGTATTGTCGATAGTGGTAATTTTGACTGGACAGCAGATCCAAAAAGACAACCCTTGTTTAATGAACCAGATGCAAGTTATGGAGGAGCTATTTGGGGAAAAGTCGTGCCTGAACTTACAGGTGCCAACATCCCCTTTGCCGTTAGAGCAAGAGTTTGTTTATTAAGGGACCTTGGTTCAGCTTGTTCACCTGATAACGCATTTGCAATTATTCAAGGTCTAGAAACAGTTGCTCTTCGAATGAAACAACATTGCGAAAACGCTGATAAAGTAGTTAAATTTCTAAAGAAACATAATGAAGTTGCAAAAGTTATTTATTCGACTGAGCATGACAAACCAATAACTGATAGAGCTAAAAAATATCTTCAAGGTGGAAACGGACCTATGGTTGGTATTGAACTAAAAGGTGGTTTTGAAGCTGGTAAAAGATTTATAGAGTCTTTAAAGATGTTTTATCATGTTGCAAATATCGGTGATGCTAGAAGTTTAGCTATTCATCCAGCAAGTACAACTCATAGTCAACTAAATGACGAACAGTTAGCAGCATCTGGAGTTACTCAAAGTTATGTTCGATTATGCATTGGTTTAGAACACATTGATGATATTATCGAAGATCTAGATCAAGCATTGAATAAATCTTCAAAAGGTAATTTAAAAGCTGTTAGTTAAGTTTTACATTTAAATATAAAAAATAAATACACGAACTTACTAAAAAAATTGAACTTATTTGGTGCATAGATGCAATGTAAATCTGTGCACCATATATAATTGTAAGTATCCCCAAGATAATTTGTAAAATAATAAACAAACCTAAAATATTTATAGATTTATATAAATCATACATTTTATTTTTATAGACACTAAAAAAAATATATAGATAGAAAATGCCAATTAGATAAGCTAAATTTCGATGAATAAACTGAACCAAAGAAGGTTCACTTAAAGCTGATAACTTAAATAAATTCCCAAAGTCATTGTCATTAGGAAAATATGAATTACCCATAAATGGCCAAGAATTATAAATTTTACCCGCATCCATTCCAGATACAAATGCGCCTATAACGATTTGAATAAAGACAAAAATCAAAAATAAAAATGGAATTGCTGGACTTATCTTATTTGATATTTCTTTATTTTTTTTTATTTTTAAATAGTTCCAATAAACTAAAGATAAAATTAAAAATGCAATCAATAAATGAACTGAAAGTCTAAAATGACTAACATCTACTCTATCAACTAAACCACTGCTAACCATATACCAACCTATAAATCCCTGGAAACATATTAGAAAAAAAATAAAATAAAGATTTAATAATTTTGAGATCTTTATTTTAGTTGAAAAATAAATTAATGGAATTAAAAATCCAATTCCAATTAATCTACCAAGAAAACGGTGTGCCCACTCCCACCAAAAAATTACTTTAAATTCTTTTAAACTCATATCGTAATTCTGTAATTTAAATTCAGGAATTTCTTTATAAAAATCAAAATATAATTTCCAGTCATTCTGATTTAAAGGTGGAAAGAAACCTGAAAATAGTTCCCATTTTGTAATAGAAAGGCCCGAGTCAGTTAATCTTGTTAAACCACCAACAACTATCATGATTGATATAATCCAAAACATCACAATCAACCAGATTGACATTTGATTATTAATTTTAGTATTTACTGTATACATAATCGGATAAATATAATAATTTTTTAATAATCCAAATATATAAATGTCGCCATTCAAAAGAAAAAAATTAAGTAAAATTAGATTTGAATTAGATAAATTAGATAATTCACTTATAAAAATTATTAAAAAACGAACAAATTTAGTTAAAAAGGTTCTGGCACTAAAAGATAAAAAAAATCAGATTGTTGATAAAAAAAAGGATCCAAACAATATTGAAGAATATTAAAAAAAAATCTTTAAAAAATAATATAGATCCAAAAATTACTAATCGAATTTGGAAAAACATGATCTGGACCTATATAGATTTTGAAAGACGAAATTTTAAAAAGAAATAATTATTTACTGTGAGGCGGAAGTTTCTTTTCAACAAAAATTTCATGTTTTCTTGTTGATGGATTATATTTCTTTGCTTTTAATTTAACTTTAGCTTTTTCGCCACCAGCAGGTTTTTTTACATAATAGAAAAAAGGACTATCAGGTTTTGACTCGGGAACTAGTCTAACTTTAACATGAGTTTTTTTAGCCATATTATTTTATACTTTTTAGTTTTTTTATAATTCTCGAAATATTAGTAATTTTATTTCTTAAATTATCTGAACTTATAGATTTATTTGAAATTTCGTCAAGATTATTTGGTTGTTCATTGTTAAGTATTCTTTTAACACCAATAATAGTCATTCCTTGATTTTTTAATAAAAATTTAATTTTTTTTAATAAATCTATATTTTTTTTGTCAAAATACCTTCTATTACCTTTAAACTTTTTGGGTTTTACTTGTTTAAATTCTTTTTCCCAAAATCTAATTGTATGACTAGCTATTTTTATGTTTGATTTTTTATCTGAATTTAAAATATTAACAACTTCACCAATAGTTTTGTATGCTTGATCAAATTTATTTATCATCTTTTAAATTAATAAAATCTTTAAATTCTTTTGATGGTTTAAATAAAACTACATTTCTTTTTGAAATAATTTTTTCTTCTTTTGTTTTGGGATTTCTGCCCATTCTAGAATTTTTTTCTCTAATCGAAAAAGTACCAAATTTTGATATTTTTAATTTATTTTCTTCTTCTATATTCATTACAATAGTTTGAAAAAAATCATCAATTAAATTTTCTGTAATTTTTTTTGAGAAACCTAATTGCATATAGATTGAGTTAACTAGATCTTTTTTAGTTAAATTAACTCTCATAATTAAATATTTTTGTTAATTTTTTGAATTAAATTACCTTTAATTATTTTACAACATACATCAAGTGAATTTGAAAAACCTATATAATCAGTTCCGCCATGACTTTTAACAACAGGAGAGTCAAGTCCAACAAAAATAGCTCCATTATATAGTCTTGGATCAAGTCTTTTCTTAAATTTTTTTAGATTATAAATATTTAACAAAGAAGAAATTTTTCCAATTAAATTACCATTAAGAGCTTTTTTTAATTCACTTGTAATAAAATTTGCAGTTCCCTCTGCAGTTTTAAGAGCAACATTTCCCGTAAAACCATCAGCAACAATTACATTAACATTTCCGTTCATTAATTCATTGCCTTCTATAAATCCTGAAAATTGAAAATCATTAGATTTTTTTTCATTTAAGATCTTGAAAGTTTCTTTAATTACCTCATTACCTTTCAATTCTTCAGAGCCAATATTCAATAAGGCTACATTTGGTGTTTCATTTGGGTAAAGTGATTTATATAAAGAGGCGCCCATTATCGAAAAATCAAATAAGTTTTTTGGGCTACATTCTATATTTGCGCCTAAATCCAATACAACACTCATGCCTTTCCTATTAGGCCACAACGCTGATAATGCTGGCTTATCAATATTATCAATCATCTTTAAATTTAATTTTGAGATAACTAATAATGCACCAGTATTTCCAGCAGAAATTACAATATCACAATCTTTGTTTTTAACACTTTCAATAGCTAGCCACATACTAGAGTCTTTGCCTCTTTTTGCTCCTTCTAATGGGCTATCATCACTTAAAACTTTATTTAATGTATTTATTATTTCGTAATTTTCTTTATCAATTTTATCAGAGATAAAAGATTCAATTATTTTTTTGTCACCAAATATCTTATAAAAAATTTCCTTATTGGATTGGTGGTGATGAATTATTCCATCAATAATCTTTTTTGGAGAGTTATCCCCGCCCATTGCATCAACTGCAATTTTAATTATTGCTGACATATATTTCTGTACTTTAATATTATTCTTTAGGGTCTAAAACTTGACGACCTTTATACATTCCTGTTTTCATATCTAAATGATGTGAAAGTCTATATTCTCCAGATTTTTTATCTTCAATTATGTTTTTTGAGGAAAACTTCATATTTTGAGCTCTTCTCATTCCAGTTCTTGATGGAGTTTGTTTTCGTTTTGGTACAGCCATAATTATTGATTACATACACTTTTTAAATAAGAATTCAAATTATATTTTGATAGTTTTAAACAAAAATTGTCAAAATAATTAACCAATTGATGATTATTTGAAGATTTTTCAATCATATCATCAAAAATTTTTGTTTTCTTTTTTAAAGTATAATCGTCCCAGAAATGAATTTTGTCTAATAAGCTATGAAACAAGTTTAAATAATCTTTCATTTTTTTATTTATACTTTGATCTCCATAACCAATTTCTCTAATACTCAATTCTAATTGTCTAAACACAAAATCATAGATTTCTTGCAGCATATTATTATTATCTTCAGATTTAAATGCCTTAAAGAAAAAACTCAGGTGTATTAACAAAAAAATCAGTCTATCTGAAAACTCATCATTATCTTTAAAGTTTTCATACAAAACTTTATTTCTAGTCAATTGGATTAAATTGTTATAAAAGTTTAAATAATTATTTTTCATGAAAAAACCATTACTACTAATAATCATATTTTTTTTTATTTCAAACTGTAATTTAAAACCAAATATTGACCATCATGGTGTACACATGCTTGAAATTAAGAATAAAAAACTAATAATCAATGAAAACAATAGAAATGATGTAATTAAAATACTAGGACCACCTTCTGTAACAAGTTCATTTGATAACGATATACTTTTCTATATAGAGAGAAAAATATCTACTGACAAAATATATAAATTAGGCAAAAGAAATATTATTAAAAACAATGTTTTAATGATTGAAATTGATAATAGAGGTATTTTAGTTAAAAAAACTTTTTTTGATTTAAATGAAATGAATGACCTCGATATTTCTAAAAGAATTACCGAGGTTGATTATCAAAAAACCAATTTTATATATGATTTTTTATCTAGTATGAGGCAAAAAATTAACGATCCCTTAGGAAAAAGAAAAAGAGATTGAAATTTAACCGGCTATTACAGCAAGCAATAATAATGCAACAATATTTGTAATTTTAATCATTGGATTAACGGCTGGTCCTGCTGTATCTTTATAAGGGTCACCTACTGTATCACCGGTAACAGCTGCCTTATGAGCTTCAGAACCTTTTCCACCATGATTTCCATCCTCAATATATTTTTTTGCATTATCCCAAGCACCACCACCGGCAGTCATTGAGACAGCAACAAATAATCCAGTTATAATTACGCCTAACAACATCGCTCCCACTGCTGCTAGAGCTGCTACAGTTCCACCGATTGATAAAATTATAAAATAAAGAACTACTGGCGAAAGAACAGGCAGTAAAGATGGGATTATCATTTCTTTAATTGCTGCAACAGTTAAAAGATCAACTAATTTTGCATAATCAGGTTTTTGCTTCCTTTTCATAATACCAGGAAATTTTTTAAATTGTCTTCTAACTTCGACTACAACGGCACCACCTGCTCTACCAACTGCTTGCATACCCATTGATCCAAATAAGTAAGGAAGCATTCCCCCAATTAATAATCCTACTACAACGTAAGGATTTGATAAATCAAATGTAACAACTATACCCTCTAATTTTGATCCAGCAACATTAGAAAAATGTTTAATATCTTCTACATAAGCTGCAAATAAAACTAAAGCACCTAAACCAGCTGAACCAATAGCATAGCCTTTTGTAACAGCCTTGGTTGTGTTTCCAACAGCATCAAGAGCATCTGTGGTTTTTCTGACTTTTTTATCTAGATTAGACATTTCTGCTATTCCTCCAGCATTATCAGTAACAGGACCGTATGCATCTAAAGCAACAACCATACCAGCTAATGCCAACATTGTAGTAACTGCGATTGCAATACCAAAAAGACCAGCAATAAAATTAGTAGTTAATATTCCTGCAACGATAATTAAAGCTGGAACAGCTGTAGCTTCCATTGAAACCGCTAAGCCTTGAATAACATTGGTGCCATGACCCGTTGTAGACGATGCAGCAACGGACTTTACAGGTCTGTAATTAGTACCTGTATAATATTCTGTGATCCAAATTAATAAACCTGTAATAATCAAGCCAATTATTCCACAATAATATAAACTCATACCATTAAATGTTTTATTGTTAACTGAATATTCAGTAGAAAAACCGATAACATAATCAGTGACTGGATATAAAATTGCTATTGAAGCAAAAGCAGAAACTATAAAGCCTTTATACAAAGCGTTCATAACATTTTTACTTCTTCCAAGTTTTACAAAAAAAGTTCCAAAAATTGATGTTAAAATACAAGCACCACCAATTGTAAGTGGATAAATCATCATACTCATATCACCTTGAAAAAAAATAGAGGATAAAACCATTGTTGCTACAATTGTTACAGCATAAGTTTCAAATAAATCTGCAGCCATACCTGCACAATCACCCACATTATCACCAACATTATCGGCTATCACAGCTGGATTTCTAGGGTCATCTTCTGGGATACCTGCTTCTACTTTTCCCACTAAGTCTGCACCTACATCAGCTCCTTTTGTAAATATACCACCACCAAGTCTGGCAAAAATTGAGATCAATGATGCCCCAAAACCAAGTGCTACAAGAGCATTAACAATTTCTCTTTCGTCAATATTAAATTTTAATAACAAATAATAATAAACGGCAATTGCTAATAATGCTAATCCAGCAACTAGCATTCCAGTTACAGCTCCAGACTTAAAAGCAACAGAAAGACCTTGAGCTAGGCCTTTTCTAGACGCTTCTGCAGTTCTAACATTAGCTTCTACAGATACTAACATACCAACATAACCAGCAATTCCCGATAGAGCTGCACCTATTAAATAACCTAGACCAACAAGTGGACTGAAAGCAATGCTGACAATAACCAATACAACGATACCAACTATTGCTATTGTTTTGTATTGTCTTGCCAAATAAGCCTTGGCACCTATTTGAATTGCTGAAGCAATGTCTTGCATTTTGGCATTACCAGTGCTTTGATTTAAAATATTTTTACCAGTAAAATATCCGTATACTATTGATAAAAAACCAGCTGCTATTGTGTATAATAAAATTGTCTCTACTGATGTGCTCATATAAACCTTAAGGTTGTTGGTTATTAAATTTTAAGTCCGGACAATACAAAAAAAGCTAAAAAAGACAATAATTAACTTTTAAAATTGATGAGTATAACCAGTGCTTTTAATGACTATTTGCTTACCTTTTTCATCAATTATACTAGATTTTACATTACCTGAGATAATTTTACCTATCTTAGTTAACTTAACACCCTTTTTTCTAGAAACATTCTTAATGATTCTACTTTTATTTGGACTAGCAGTAAATAATATTTGATAATCGTCACCATTAGATATCAATTTAGATTTTTGTAATTTTTTTTCTAAAATAAGTTTTGTTAAATTTTTTGAGATAGGAACTTTATTTTGATTAAGAGTATAAGATAAATATTGACGATTAATCATTTTTTTTAGATCGTCAATTAAGCCATCAGATATATCTATAGATGTATTTGCATATTTTAACAATATTTTAGTAAAATTGATGTTTATATCCGGTTTGTAGTATTTATTTATAAAATAATCTCTAATCTTTTTTTTAACTTTAATTTTTTTTTTTAAAATTTGCAATCCAACAAAACTATCACCTAAATTTCCAGTAACATATATATCGTCATTAAATTTAGCATTATTTCTATAAACTATTTTTTTGGTATAACCGACAGATGTTATAGAAAAACTTAATTTATTTGAAAATATAGTATCACCACCAGATAAAAAAATCTTATATTTTTTTTGCTCTTGTGACAATGATTTTGAAATTTTTAGTAAATTATTTTTTGAGAATTTTTTTTTATTACCAGATCCTGAGATAAAATAAAATTTTGGATTAACTCCTTTACATATTAAATCTGATATAGAAGATCTTATTATTTTTTTTATAACAAGTTCTGGATTCTTAAAATCTAAAAAATGATTTCCTTCGTTATATGTATCAACAGAAATAACTAAATGATTTTTTTTATCATAAAAAACATCATCGTTAAGTTGAAGCGAAGATTTATTTAATTTAGATAAACTTGAAAAATATCTATTAATTAGTTCAAATTCTTGCATCGGAAGTTCTTAATTTTTTTCCAATATTATCAAGTAAAGCATTTAGATATTTTATTTGTGGGTCAGATAAGAAAAAATTAGATGAATTTAAGTATTCTTTAATTATAATATTAATTGATGTGTTTGGCTTATATAAAAATTCATATGTAGCTGCTTTTAATATAGTTTGAAATACTTTATCTAAATTTTCTAGAACAAATTTATCTCCAAGTTTTGTATGAAGTTGATCAAGAATTAGTTCGTCCCTTTCAATAGTTCCTAAAACAATATCTTTAATAAACTTTTTAAATCTATGTTTTGGAAATTCTACATTAGTATCTTCATTGTAAAATTTGCTATACAATTTTTGAATTACAATTACTCTTGGGTTATTTTTTGCATTAAAATGAGTTTTCATTTTTGTGATAAAACAGAAATTACAGCTTGAGCTGCTTCAGATCCCTTTTTTTTTCTAGTTATGGCTTGTTCTTTATTTAGGCATGTTATTATACCATTTCCAATAGGTTTTTTACTACTTATCGATAAATCCATTATTGCATTTGTTGATGCTTGTGAAATAAAATCAAAATGGGGTGTTTCGCCTTTTATAACACACCCTAGAGCTATAAAACTATCATATTTTTTAATATTTTTTGAGATTGTAACAGGAATTTCAAATACCCCAGGAACTTTGATAATTTTAATTGTATCTGATTTAGGAATCAACTTTAAAGCACTTTCAACAAGACCATTAGCGACTTCATGATAATAATCAGCTACAACTATTAAATGTTTTTTTTTCATTAAATTATTTCTTGTTTAATTATTTTTATACCATAACCATCTAGTCCAATAACTTTTTTAGGAGATTTGGTTATTAATATCATATTCTTTATCTTTAAATCTTTTATTATTTGAGCACCTATACCATAGTTTCTTATCAATTTGTCTTTGCCCTTTTTGTAAAAATCCTTATTTTTGTAATCTTTTAATGTTTGGGTGACTGATTTTAAATTTGTATCCTTAATGAATACGAGGACGCATGAATTAAATCTTTTAAAATAATTAAGTGTTTTGTTAAAAGAATTAGGTAATTGTTGATTTATTAAATAATTTTGAACAACATTTGAAGAAATTACTCTTACTCGGGGTGCTATTCCCTTTTTTATAGTTCCTTTTATTAATGCAAAATGCTCAGAACCATCTAGTAAATTTTCATAAATTCTTATTTTATATTTTTGTTTTTTAACTTCAATATTACTTTGTTTTTTTAATCTAATTAATTTTTCTTTTTTCAGTCTATAAGCTATTAAATCCTCAATTTTACCAATTTTAAGTTTATGTTTTTTTGCAAAATCAAAAAGATCTTGACCTTTAGCCATTGTTCCATCTTCATTCATTATTTCACAAATAACAGCTGAACTATTTTTTTTTGCTAATTTAGATATATCAACAGATGCCTCTGTGTGACCTGCTCTAACCAATACACCACCATCTTTTGCAATTATTGGAAAAACATGACCAGGAGAAACAATCTCATTTTTATTAACATTATTTTTAGAAGCAATTTTAATTGTTCTTGCTCTGTCTTTCGCAGAAATTCCTGTGGTAATTCCTTTTTTAGCTTCAATTGAAATTGCGAAAGCTGTTTTATTTCTTGATTGATTATTAGTAGACATTAAGGATAAATTTAATTTTTTTGCCTGAACACTGTCTAGTGCTAAACAGATTAATCCACGACCATATTTGGCCATAAAATTTATATTTTTTGCATTAGAGTTAGATGTTGAGATAATCAAATCCCCTTCATTTTCTCTTTTTTCATCATCAACTAAAATAAACATGCCACCTTTTTTGGCTATCTTTATAATATTTTCTATTGAGGCAAAATTATCTTTTTTCATTAAAATAATTTTTAACGTATTTAGATAGGATATCTATCTCTATATTAATTAAACTTTTTTTATTTAATAAGTATAAATTAGTTTCTTTATATGTGTGTGGTATTACCCAAACCTGAAAACCTGATTTTGTAACTTTTGAAATTGTAAGGGAAATTCCATTTACACTTATAGATGCTTTTTCAATTAAATCTTTTCTAATTTGTTTGGGTACTTCAAAACAAAAAAGATAAGATTTATCTATCTTTTTGATACTAAAGACTTTACCAACAGCATCAATATGCCCCTGACAAATATGACCAGATATTTTAGTTCCATATTTAAGTGGTAACTCTAGATTTAATATATCTTTTATCTTTAAGAATTTAAACTTTGATCTAACAATAGTTTCTTTGGATAGGTAAAACTCCATTATTTTTGATTTGTATGAGATTAAAGTCAGACACACACCGTCACATGCTATTGATAAACCAATACTCTTATTATTTAATTTAAGATCACTTTTTACAAAAATATTTGACCCTTTATTCCTTTTTAAAATTTTTGTAACTACACCTTGATTATAAATGATACCATTAAACATATTAATTTTTATATAACATTACTGTGTCTTTTCCAAAATTAGAGTTAATCTTAAATCTTTTTTTATAATTATATTTTAATTTATTAAAGCCCTCGAATTCTATATAATCGTCTTTTTTCGGTAATTTTACTGAACTTTTAAATAAATAGAACTGATTAAATATTTTCTGACTTAGAAAATTTTTTGTAAGTTCATTGCCACCTTCTACTAATAAATTTCTGCAACCAAAATTATAAAGTTTTTTCATAATTATTGAAATATCAAATCTTTTATGTTTATCAATTTTTGATTTAATGAGTTTAATCTTTTTTCTTTTAAATTTTAAAATTTTTAATTTGTGGGCTTTATTATAAAAAATTATAGTATTATCTTTATTTGCAGTTTTAAATAAATAACTCTTTGTATTCATTTTTAACGAATTATCTAAAATAATTCTTTGTGGAGAAAAATTCTCCATATTTTTGAGCCTACAATTAAGTTTTGGATTATCTATGTTTAATGTTTTGTATGAAATTAAAATTGAGTCATTTTTCAATCTTAAATAATGTGTAAATCTGTCAGACAGAGTATTGGTTATTTTCTTTTTATTCTTGCTATAAATAAGATTATTTTTAGAAATTGCTATCTTTCCACTAACATAAGGAAGATTATTTATTCTATTAAAAAAATAAGGTAAATAAAATTGATTTACCCTATCTTTAAGTAAACCTATTTTGACTTTTATATTTCTTGATTTTAATGTTTTATAAGTTTTACCGCGCACCCTCTTATCAATGTCTTTTATGGAATAAAATACTTCACTTATTTTAGATCTTATAATTAGATTAGTGCAAGGTTGAGTTTGTCCAGTATGACTACATGGCTCTAATGTTACGTACATTTTAGAACCTTTTAAATCATCTACGCAATTTTTAATTGCATTATGTTCTGCGTGAGGCCTTCCGTTGTATGAAGTTTGACCGATTGAAATTATTTGATCATTTTTAACTATAACACAACCAACTGATGGATTTGTACCTGTTAATCCTTCACGAGCTTTAGCCAAGTCTAAGGCAAGACTCATATATAACTTGTCTTTAAACGAAAATTTATCTTTTTTTGTAGACATCTAATTTGTCCACAAATTGAACGAAATCTTTTTCTTCTTTAAAATTTCTGTATACAGAAGCAAACCTTACATAAGCAACAGGATCTAGTTCTTTTAAACCATCCATTACCATTGTTCCTATAGTGTTTGTTGAAATTTCGCTTTGTCCTAGTTCCTCTAAAGATCTTGAGATTTTACTAATAAATTTTTCTGTAGTTTCTGTGTCTATTGGTCTTTTTTTTAATGCTATAAATACTGATTTTGCTAATTTGTCTCTATCAAAAGATGATTTTCTTCCGTTTTTTTTTACAACCATTATTTCTCGATATTGAACACGTTCAAATGTTGTAAATCTAGCACCACAAACACATAATCTTCTTCGTCTGATTGCTGTTCCATCTTCAGTCGGGCGTGAGTCAACGACTGACGTTTCTCCTTTTTTACAGATTGAGCAAATCATCTATTTTAAATTTTTGTAAATCGGAAAAGATGAAGTTAAATTTATTACTTCATTTCTAACTTCATTTTCAATCTTACTATTGTCTGATGGATTTTCTGACAAACCTTTTAAAGTTTTTGTGATTAATTCTCCTACTGTTTTAAATTCGTTTAGACCAAATCCTCTAGTAGTTGCTGCCTGTGTACCTAACCTAATACCAGAAGTAATCATCGGTTTTTCTGTATCAAAAGGTATACCATTTTTATTACACGTAATATTTGCTCTACAAAGACTTTCAGCAGCTAAGTTGCCTTTGACATTATAGGGTCTCAAGTCAACAAGCATTAAATGCGTATCCGTTCCATCTGAATAAATTTTAAAGCCATTATTTTTTAAAGTTTCAGCTAAAATTTTTGCATTTGCTAAGACTGTCTGAATATAATCTTTAAATTCTGGTTGTAATGCCTCTAAAAATCCAGCAGCTTTAGCAGCTATAATGTGCATTAATGGTCCACCTTGATAACCAGGAAAGACAGCTGTATTAAATTTTTTAGCAAGATCTTCATGATTAGTTAGAATTATTCCACCTCTAGCACTTCTAAATACTTTGTGAGTCGTTGATGTAACGACATGTGCGTGATCACATGGGTTTGGATAACCTTTGCCTGCAACCAAACCTGAAAAATGAGCCATATCAACCATAAGGTATGCTCCAACTTTATCTGCAATTTCTCTAAATCTCTTAAAATTTATTACTCTAGAATATGCGCTTCCACCTGCAATGATAAGTTTTGGTTTATGTTCTAGTGCTAGTTTTTCTACATTATCATAATCAATAAGTTCAGATTTTTTATCAACATCATATCCAATAGCATTAAACCACTTACCTGACATGGAAATCTTTAATCCATGTGTAATATGACCACCTGAATTTAAACTCATTCCCATAAAAGTATCCCCGGGATTTAATAATGCTAAAAATACTGCACCATTTGCTTGAGCGCCTGAATGAGGTTGGGCATTAGCAAATTTACAATTAAATAATTTTTTTAATCTTTCAATTGCTAAATTTTCTGCAACATCAACATGATCACAACCATTATAATATCTTTTACCAGGATATCCTTCGGCATATTTATTTGTCAGTACAGATCCTTGCGCTTCTAATACTGCTTGAGAAACTATATTTTCAGATGCAATTAGTTCAATATGCTGTTGTTGTCTTATTAGTTCATCTTTAATTGCTTTGTGAAGCTCAGGATCTTTTTTTGATAAACTATCTTCAAAAAAACTTTTATAACTGTCGTTAATATAATTATTTTCACTAGACATATTTAAATCTTTTTAATCCTTTTTAAGTGTCTACCACCTTCAAATTTAGTTTTCAAAAAAATATCCACCATTTTAAGAGCATTTTTTTTAGTTAACAATCTAGAGCCTAATGTAATGATGTTTGCATCGTTATGCAATCTTGATAATTTGGCAGATTTTACGTTAAAACATTGAGCAGCACGTATATTTTTATGTCTATTCGCCGCAATACTCATTCCCATACCAGAACCACAAACTAAAATACCAACATTATTTTTACTAATTTTAACTTTTTTAGCTACTTTATGGGCAAAATCAGGATAATCCACTCTTTCATCGTTATCTGGCCCAAAATCATAAAAATTTAATTTATTTTTTTTCAGATAGTTTTTGATTGTTTCTTTTAATTTAAACCCAGCGTGATCTGATGAAATAAATATTTTTTTCAAATTAACTAAATTTGTGATCTAATACACAAGCGACTAAGTGAATTCTGTTTTCTTCACCACCATTAAATGCATTATGGTATTTGGTATTATTTGTAATCCAAACAGACCCATCAGCTGGCAGATGTTTAGCTACATTATCTATAACCATATGGCATCCTGGATTTGTAATTATTGGAATATGTAATCTAGGTTCTGGATCTCTATGCCAACTTAGTGTGGATCTAGGTTGTTTTAATAAGATTCTAACTCTTCCAAGTTTATACTTAGAAGAAAGGACATCAAATACTTCTTTAAAGTAAGTGTCTTTAAATTCTTCAATGAATTGTGAATATGCTTCTTCATTAATAGTTTCATCTCTTATAACTTCTTTTCCAGTTGAGTCCGGTTTAGTCCAAAAAACTCCCCTGGCTTTGTGACCTTTGATTGACTCTGGATCATTAGGTATTTGTGTGAGAGAAATAGCTCCAAAATTGGAAATTCCGTCTGGCCCTTCGAAATTTTTAATCTTAACAATTTCTTTATAGGCTTTCTTTAATTCGTTTATGTCAAATTTGATATCCTGTTTTTGGAAATCTTGAAAATTAAGCGTCATTGTATTTATTTATTTACCCTTTATATTGTTAAATAACCTTTTTAAGATATATTTATATATTACATTTGTCGCATTTATAAAGAAAATAAAAACATGATAACAGGAAAATTTCCTAGCTTGAGACTTAGACGCAATAGAAAAAATGATTGGACGAGAAGACTTGTTCAAGAAAATACGTTGAGTGCCAATGATTTTATATTACCTATTTTTATAATTGATGGAAAAAATAAAAAAGAGTCAATAGTATCAATGCCTGATGTGTATAGGTACTCGATAGATAGAATTAGTCAAATTGTAGATAAAGCAATCAAAAGTAAGATACCTATGGTTGCATTGTTTCCAAAAACTAAAAATAAAAAAAAGAATTATTTAGGTTCTGAGGCGCTAAATGAGAACAACCTAGTTTGTAAAGCAATTATTGAAATTAAAAAAAAATATAAAAATGAAATAGGAATTATGTGTGATGTGGCACTTGATCCGTACACTACACATGGTCACGATGGTTTAATTAAGTCCAATGAAATAATCAATGATGAAACTATTGATGTATTAATTAATCAATCATTACTGCAGGCACAAATGGGTTGTGATGTATTGGCTCCTTCTGACATGATGGACGGTAGAATTAAAAAGATTAGACATGCACTTGATAAAAATGGATTTATAAATACTCAAATTTTATCTTATGCAGCTAAATATGCATCGAGTTTTTATGGACCATTTAGAGATGCAGTTGGTTCAAAAAAATTTTTAAAAGGTGACAAAAAAACTTATCAAATGGATTATAAAAATAGTAATGAGGCACTAAGAGAGGTGGCTTTAGATATTAAAGAAGGAGCCGACATGGTTATGGTTAAACCTGGTATGCCATATTTAGATATTATTAAATCAATTAAAGAAAAATTTAAGATTCCTGTATTTGCTTATCAAGTATCAGGAGAATATAGCTTACTTTCTGCTGCTATTAAAAAAAAACTTATCAATAATCAAGCAATTCTAGAAAGTTTAATGGCTTTTAAAAGAGCTGGTGCTAATTCAATAGTTAGCTATTACGCTGATCGAATAGATAAAATTTTAGATTAATTTTTAAGTGAATTTACAAATTGATTTCTGCTAGTTGGAAAATTAATATTATTTGGTTTTAATATAGTCTTATCCATGTAATCACCAACAAGTTTTAATCCAGATAAAAGTATTTTTAGATCACTAACCTGTTCATTTTTTTCTATTAAAAAATTTGGCACTAATTTTTTTTCCGTTGATGACTCAGCTAAGTATAAAGTTTTTTCATCAACAATTTTTTTATTTACTAAATTATTAAGATCGAGGTCGTAACCAAGAATTTTTAAAAGATCAAGTTCCCAAAAAATATAATTTTTAAGCCATTCCGAATTTGATAATAAATTATAAAAATTATCTATTAAACTAAAAATCTTTTTGTTAGCTTGAGAGTCCGCTGTTAACAATTTAACAAGATTCATAGCTGAAATAACACAATTAAGTTTTTTGGAATTATCAAAGTACATTGGTGAGAAAACTTTTTGAATTTCTACCTTAAAATATCCAATTCTATTTTCAGATTTTGAATTATAATTTACATATAGCTGATTACCAATTTGTAAATAATTTTTAATTTTTTTCGATGTACCGCCAAAAATTATACCTGAAATTTTGCCATGTTCTTTTGTAAAAATTTCAACAATTAATGAATTTTCATTATATTTATTTTTTGATAATAAAAAACCTATATCATCCCAATTCATGATAATTCGTTATTTTTTAAATATTTGATTGCAGCATTTTGTTCAGCTTCTTTTTTTGAAGAACCTTCAGCTGTATAAAACTTTGAGTCAGCGAGCATTACTCCAACTTTTAAAATGGGTTTATGTCTTGGACCTGTATTAGAGATAACCTTATAAATTGGAAGTTTTTTATATTTTTTTAGTGAAAATTCTTGTAATTTAGTTTTAGCATCAATTTGAGTAATAATACTCTCTTCAATTTTTTTTTTCCATTGATCGAGAATAAAATTTTCTACTACAGAAAAACCTTTGTCTAGATAAATGCATCCAATTAAAGCTTCACATCCATCTGCAATAATCTTATCTTCGATTTTTACTTTTTTATTTTTTGGATTAAAAGTTAACATATATTTTTCAAGATTAATATTCTTAGCAATTTGTAAACAAGTTTTTTTATTTACTAAAGAGGCAAATTTTTTATCTAAAATTCCCTCTTTTTCGTTTGGGTATATTTCTAAAAGTTTTTTTGCAATGACAAGACCCAATACTCTATCACCTAGAAATTCAATTTTTTCATTATTATTACTCTTATCAAAACTTTTATGTGTTAAACTTTTTATTAGTAGTTTTCTATCTTTAAATTTAATATCAATTTTTTTTTGAAGATTTAAATAATTAATTTTCATTAATAAATTTTTTGAAAAAATCTTTCAAATCTAATTGACTTATGTAATTTCCATAATTCAAATAATCTTCCAATAGTTTTATCAGATGAAAAAAAAATAAATTGAGCTTTTCCAACTAGATTATCTTTATGCACATATCCAACACTTGATAAAAACCTACTATCTTTTGAACAATCTCTATTGTCACCTAAAAAAAAATAATGATCTTGAGGTACAGTAAAGATATCTGAGTTTTGATAAGTAAAATCTTTTAAATATACGGAAGTAAAAATCTTTTTGTTGGGGAGTTTTTCCTCAAAAGTTAGAACATCTATTATCTCATCTCCACAATAAATTTTGTCGTTATTAGATATTTTAGATTTAATTATTTCACTATTATTAAGATAAAGATTGGAGTTGATGAATTGTATTTTGTCTCCAGGTAGTCCTATTAATCTTTTGATATAATCTGTTCTATTATCTGCTGGAGTTTTAAAAACAACCACATCTCCCCTTTTTGGTTTTGAAAACATTAATCTGTTGTCAAAAAAAGGAGGGCTAAAAGGAAACGAATGTTTGCTATAACCATAAGAATATTTTGTAACAAACAGTCTATCTCCTACCAATAAAGTGGGCTCCATAGATGAAGATGGAATATAAAAAGGTTGTATAAGCAAAGATCTAATTATTATAGCAATAATTAATGCATAAATTAAAGTTTTTAAATTTTCTATAATTGATTTTTTATTTATCATTATTTTGTTTGTATAATAGCAAATGCAATTGAATATTCTTTTTCATCCGAAATTGAAAGAAACAAATTAAAATTTTTAATTTTTTTTTTTTTAATAATAAAATTCTTTAATTTTGAACTGTTAAAATAATAAGGTTTGCCATGACTATTATTAATTACCTCTATATCTTTAAAATTCAATCCTTCACTAATACCCGTGCCTATAGCTTTAGCTAGAGCCTCTTTTGATGCAAATCTTTTGGAAAAATAATTTATTTTATTTTTAACTTTTTTAGAATTTAAAATTTCATTTTTTCCAAAAGTACGTGTTAAAAAATTTTTTTTCTTAATTAATGATCTAATTCTTTTATTTTCAATTATATCCACACCTATACCAATTATTTTCATTTTCTTAAAATCTTTTTGAAATTTTTGATTACTTTATCGAAACCATTAAATACAGACTCACCAATAATAAAATGGCCTATGTTAAATTCTTCAATTTCATTAATTTTAGATAAAATCTTTGTTGATTTATAGTCTAATCCATGTCCTGCATGAACTTCCAAACCTAATTTAAATCCTAACTTTGAGCATCTATTAATTCTTAAAAGTTCACTTTTAATATTTTTTTTTGATTTTACTAAATTTGCAAATTTGCCTGTATGTATTTCAATACAATCGGCTCCAACATCTTTTGAAATTTTAACATCTTTTTCTGAAGGATTGATAAAAAGACTTGTTCTAATTTTCCTATTTTTAAATAATTTTATAATCTTTTTTATTTTATTCTTATTTTTTAATAAATTTAAACCACCTTCTGTAGTTACTTCTTTTCTATTTTCTGGAACAATACATATAAAGTTAGGTTTAATTTTAAGAGCATTTCTCACTATTTGATCTCTAGTGGATATTTCAAGGTTTACTTGTATATCTTTTATAGAACATATCTTTCTTGCATCTAAATCTTTTATATGTCGTCTATCTTCTCTCAAATGGATTGTAACTGAGTTAGCTCCACTTTTTTTAACAAATTTTGCCGCCTGAAATGGATCTGGATGGTATTCACCTCGAGCATTCCTCAAGGTAGCTACATGATCAATATTTACACCAAGTCTTTTCACTTAATATATCTACTTCCTGGCGTGGTTATAGGTATTAGTTTTAAATTTTTTGGTAGTTGATTTTTTTTATAAGTTGGCACATCAATTTTTAAATGTGAAATAATTCTTTTTTTTATCTTTAAACTTTTTTTATTTGATCTGTCTATTATAGTCGCAAAACCAACTAATCTTGCTTTAGCTTTATGTATAAGCTTTACACATTCCATACTTGACTTTCCTGTTGTAATTACGTCTTCAATAATAAGAACTTTTGAATTTTTCCTAATATTAAAACCTCTTCGTAAAACAAACTTACTGTTAACTCTTTCACAAAAAATTGTTTCTTTTTTTAAAATTCTTCCTATTTCGTATCCAATTATAATGCCACCCATTGCTGGTGCTAAAATTAAATCAATCTTATCAAAACTTTTTTTAATCTTGTTAGCTAAAGATTTACAAATAATCTCAGCTTTATTAGGATGACTTAATAATTTTGCACATTGAATGTATTTTGAAGAATGAAGTCCCGATGACAAAACAAAATGACCCTCTAAAAGAGCATTAGTTCTTTTTAAAATATTTAAGGATTTTTTGAGTGAAAGCATTTCTTTTATCTTCGTGTCTAATTATTTTAAATTTTATACCTTTTTGTTTTAACTCCGCAATAAAATTAGTAAAATTCTTTAAATCTCTTATTATAAGTTGAAATTTGAAGTTAATGTAATTTGGATTTTTTCCTGCCACTTCTAAATTGGAAATATTCAATTTATGTTGGCCAATTAGAGAACTAATAGAGCCAAGCTGACCTGGTTTATCAGGCAATGATAACCATAATGTAGTATTGTATTTTTTTAACTTTTTTTCTTTTTCCTCACCTTTATCATGCCAATACCTTCTTATGGCAGCTCTCGCCTTACCTGTTTTTGTTATAGGTATCCAATGTAATGATGGGGATTGATTTTTTGAAGTGATAATTTTAATTCTATCCCCGTTTCTTAAAATTGTTTGAAGTTCCGATTTGTTACCATTAATTTCACATCCAACCGCAGTATCTCCTATTTTAGTATGTACAGCGTAGGCAAAATCTATAGGTGTTGCATTTTTAGGTAATTTAATTACTGAACCTTTTGGTGTAAAACAAAAAACGTTTTCTTGGAACATTTGAAGTTTTGTATACTCATATGAGTGCTCAGGATTTTCATTTTTTTCAATAATTTCCACTAGATCTTTCAACCAATCATATTCTTTCCAGCTCAATGAATTAAATTTTTCTGAAGATTTATATTGCCAATGTGATGCTATACCTCTTTCAGCAAAATCATGCATTTTGGAAGTTCTAATCTGTATTTCTACAGGTTTTTTGAATGGACCTATAATCGAAGTATGAAGTGACTTATAACTATTTATTTTTGGCGATGAAATATAATCTTTAAACTTTCCAGGTATACAGTTCCATTTTTTATGAAGTACCCCCAACGTATGATAGCATTCATCTATATTATCTAGAATAATCCTGAAACCGATTATATCTGTAATCTGTTCCAGTGAAACTCTTTTTTTTTGAACTTTTCTCCAAATAGAAAACGGAGTTTTTTCTCTACTAAATATTTGGGCATTTATATTATTTTTATCTAATAAATTTTTTATCTCTGAATAATGATTAACAAAAATATCTTCTTTATCTTTTTTAATTTCATTTAATCTATTTTGAATAAGTCTTCTTGCATCAAAATTTAAAATTTCAAAAGATAAATCTTCAAGCTCATCTCTTATTCGATGCATACCCATTCTATCTGCTAGGGGTGCATAAATCTCCATAGTTTCCTGAGATATTCGTTTTCTTTTTTCATCTTTTTTAATAGATTTAATTGTTCTCATATTATGCAAACGATCTGCCAATTTAACTAGTAATACTCTTATATCTTTTGATGTTGCTAAAATAAGTTTTCTGAAATTTTCTGCTTTAGAATTTGCAGAAGCAGTGTTTTCAAATACAGAAATTTTTGTTACTCCGTCTACTAGTTCAGCTATTTCTTCTCCAAACTCACCTTTAATTGTTTCATAAGTCGCAAAAGTATCTTCAATTGTATCATGTAATAAACCAGTAGTTATGGTTGCAGAATCTAATTTTAAATCTGTCAAAATGTTAGCAACTTCAATTGGATGAACTGAATAAGGATCACCAGAAGCTCTTTTTTGAGTTGAATGTGCTTTGATTGCAAAATTATAGGCTTTGTTTAGTCTATCAAAATTAACAAACTTATTATAACCTTTAACTTTATTTATAAGATCATTAGAATTTAGCATTTTCTAAGTATATCATTAAATCAAACTTTTTTAATAGACCTAATATCTTTAATTGATAAGGAAAAAATTAGATTTTTAATGCTTATATTAAGTGCTGGATGAAACCAATTTTTATTCAATTCGTATAATGGGATTAATACAAAATTTCTTAAATGCATCCTGCTATGAGGAATTGATATATCTCCTTTAAAAACTTTATTTTTATAAGCAATTAAATCAATATCACATTCTCGTGGTGAATTTTTTGGTTTTATTTTGCGTCCAAGTTTTTTTTCTATTGATTTGAATATATTTAAAAGTTTTTTTGGAGAAAACTTTGTATCAGATTGGAGAATAATATTATAAAATTTTGGTTTTTTTGGGTCTGGCCAAGATAATGTTTCATAATAACTTGATGATTTAATAATGTTTACATTATTCATGATCAAATAATGTTTGGCTTTTTCAATATTATTAGTCTTATTTCCTACATTTGAACCAATACCAATATAAATCATGCTAACTAGATTTCCTTATGTATCTAGCTTTATCACGATTCCAATCTCTATCTTTTTTTGTTGCTCTTTTATCATATTTTTTTTTACCTTTGGCTACAGCAATTTCAACTTTGGCTTTACCTTTTTTAAAATACATTTTAGTAGGAACAATTGTAAGACCATCTCTTTGCATTTTTCCAATTAATTTATTTATTTCTTTTTTGTTAAGTAATAATTTTCTTTCATCAGTTGGATTATGATTTGAAATACTTGCCTGTTTATATTTAGCGATATGTGAATTAATTAAAAAGATTTCTCCATTTTTTTCAACTCCATAAGAGTCCGCTATATTTATTTTCCCATCTCTAACTGATTTTATTTCTGATCCACTTAAAACTATACCGGCTTCAATTAAATCTTCAAAAAAATAATTAAAACTTGCTTTTCTATTTAAACAAATAATTTTTAAACCAGGATTGGTTTTTTTATTCATTTAATTAATTTAGTAGACTTTAAAGCTTTATTAATAATTTCCTTAGTTTGCTCGGTTACTTTCACTAGAGGTAAACGAACAGAGTCATCACATAAACCTAATTGTTTGGCTGCAAATTTAACAGGACTTGGATTACTTTCTACAAACATAGCATTATGAAGAGGTTGCAAAATAATATCCAGATTTTTAGATTCTTCATTTGATTTATCATCAGTAAGTATTGATAAAGCTTGAAATTGAGAACAAAGTTTTGGTGCAATATTTGCAGTAACACTGATTGCGCCACTACCACCTCTTTTATTAAATTCTAATGCATTATCATCGTTACCTGTTAATTGTAAAAAATCTTTACCCATTTTCTTCAATGTTTGATCGACTCTATTTAAATCTCCTGTAGCATCTTTTACTCCGATTATATTTTTTAATTCGTATAATCTTGACATTGTGTCGACTGACATATCAATAACTGATCTGCCCGGAATATTGTAAATTAGTATTGGTATCCCGCATTTATCATTAATTGCTTTATAATGCTGATACAAACCCTCTTGAGTTGGCTTGTTATAATATGGAGTAACAATTAATGCTCCACTAGCTCCTATTTTTTCAGCATGCGATGTTAAAGATATAGCTTCTTCAGTTGAATTTGATCCAGTACCAGCAAATACTGGTAATTTCCCATTACTTTCTTTAACACAAAGCTCTATAACTTTTTCATGCTCATCATGACTTAGAGTTGGTGATTCTCCTGTTGTGCCAGCTGGAACTAACCCATTTGTTCCATTTTCCATATGAAAATGAATTAATTTGATGTAACTATCTACATCAAGTTTATCATTTTTAAATGGAGTTATTAACGCAACATTTGATCCTTTAAACATAAATACTTATAACATAAATTATTGATTCACATACAAAAGATTATGGCTAAAAAATTAATAATATTTATCGTTTCATTATTCGTTGTCTTAAATCTTAATATTGTAGCCTCAGAGGAAGCTAGTCTCCTACCTATAAAAAAACCTAAATTAACAGAGAAAGAGCTTAAAAAGAAAATTTTAATTAACATTTTAAAGCCAGTACCAAAACCAATATTAGTTATTAAGGAAACTCCTGCAAAAGAAATTGTAAAAAAGGAAATTATTAAACCTAAATTTTTACTACCAAAAAAAAAACCTTTAATAGCAGGATCTAAAAAAACCAAGGAAATTAAAATATCAAAATATTATAACAAAAAAGATTTTAGTTTGGCAAATAAAGCTATCTCTCAGATGAAAAAAGCACAGTGGACCTCTGCTTTAAAAACAGCCAAAAATGCTAGAGATAAATCAATTTATAATTTTGTTCAATGGAGGCATCTTCTTACAAAAGGAAACCAAGCCACCTATTACGATTATAAAACTTTTATTGATAAAAATGAAGATTATCCAAGAATTGGTCGAATTAAATATTTAGCGGAACATAAAATGTCAACTAATACAGTATCTCCCAAAAAAATTATAGACTCTTTCTCTGCTTCTGAGCCATTAAGTGGTTTTGGAAAAATGATATTAGGAGAAAGTTATATTTTAAGTGGAAACTTAGAAAAAGGAATTGAATTAATTAAAGATGGGTGGATAAATGCAGAACTTTCAAAATCAGAATTAAGATTTTATAGAAAAAAATTTAAAAAATATCTAAATGCAGAAGATTATATAAAACGTGCTGATTATCTCGCTTGGAATAACAAATATTGGGATCTAAAAAGATTATTAAGATATTTACCCAAGGACTATGAACTTTTATACAATGCAAGACAATTGTTAATGAGTAAATCTTATGGTGTTGATAATGCTATATCAAAAGTTCCCGCTAAATTTAAGAATGATGCAGGTTTAAATTACGATAGATTAAAATGGAGAAGAAAAAGAGGAAGAGTTGATAGTTCTGTTGAAATTTTATTGGATATAAAAAATACAAAAGATTATTTAGTTAGACCAGATAAGTGGTGGATTGAAAGAGAAATTATTTCAAGATCGTTAATATATAAAAAAAAATATGAATTAGCATATAAAATATCTAGCAATCATGGAATGAATGAAGGGGCAGATTTTGCTGCAGCTGAATGGATGTGTGGATGGATTGCATTAAGTTTTTTAGACGATCCTTTATTAGCAAAAGATCACTTCGAAAATTTCTATAATAATGTTGGATATCCAATAAGTTTAGCTAGAGGCGCTTATTGGTTAGGTAGAGCTCATAAAAAGTTAGGATACAAAGAATTATCGAATAAATGGTTTAAGGAAGCATCGAACTATTTAACAACTTATTATGGCCAGTTAGCTTTTATGGAATTAGATCCGAATAATACTTTTGAACTTTCAAAAGATATTGATGTTGAAAAAAAATACCGTGAATATTTTTTTAAAAAAGAAATTGTAAAAGTCGTATATTTATTAGACGAACTTGATGAAGACAAGTATACAAAATATATTCTAAGACATTTAGCTTTAGATAATGTTGAAAGTGGTAGTGAAATTTTAGCCGCTGAATTAGCAACAAATATTGAACGTTTTGATTTTGCTATTCAAATTTCTAAAATAGCTTCTTATGAAAAAAGATTTCACAATAAATATAATTATCCGATTATAAGCACTCCAAAATATATTAATGGAAGAAAAATCCCTGAGAGTGCATTTATTCTCTCTATTATAAGACAAGAAAGTGAATTTGATTTAAGCGCGAATAGTCATGCGGGAGCTAAAGGATTAATGCAATTAATGCCCTACACTGCAAAATTAGTTTCTAAACAAGCTAAACTTCCATATTCAAAATCAAGATTAACTACTGATCCTGAATATAATATAAATCTTGGTTCTCACTACATCGCTGGATTAATATTGGATTATGAAGGAGCTTACCCTTTTGCCATAGCAGCTTACAATGCAGGACCAAACAGGGTTAAGTATTGGAAAAAAATTAATAAAAATCCTCAAAAAAAACAAATTAATTATGTTGATTGGATAGAATTGATTAA
>QCNX01000010.1 GCA_003210015.1 Pelagibacteraceae bacterium AG-426-P20
CTTCAATATTAAGAAAAAACCAATCTGAATTTTCAAAAACAGGAGGAATTCATGCAAGTGGGTTATTTTCATCTGACGGAAAATTAATATCTCTTAGAGAAGATGTAGGCAGACATAACGCTCTAGATAAGATGATTGGCAATGCTTTAAATCAGAACCAAATTGACCCTAAAAACCAATTTATAACATGCTCTGGTCGACTGAATTTTGAGCTTGTTCAGAAAGTTTTAATGACCAATATTGGTCTAATGATTGGTGTAGGTGCGCCAACAAGCCTAGCTATTGATTTAGCTAATAAATTTAATGTGACACTTATAGGGTTTGTAAAGAATGACAGTTTTAATATTTACACGAATAACAAAAAAGTTATTGTGAGCTAATTTAAAAAAAAGGGTATTTGTGTCTAAGAATATAAGTAATTTATCAGGTAGAATAGGTTTAAAAGACAATCTATTTAAAAAATTGTCTGAAAACGTTCTCAATAACTCTCCAAAAGATATTAAGGAAATTGCCAAAGAATATAATTTAGGTGTTTCAACAATCCATGGAGCTGAGAGTTTTTATGAATTTTTAAGACCGTCTCATAGAGAAAAAAAAGCTTTTGTATGTAATGGAAGTGCTTGTATGTGTGCCGGAACTCAAGAAAAATTAAAAGAAACTTTAAAATCTAAACTTGGCAATGACAAAGTAGGTGAAATGTTTTGTCTGGGTCATTGCTATGAAAATCATGCTTTCCACTATGATGGTGAAAATTATGCAGGAAAAGATATAGAAAAAATTGATCAAATTCTAAAAGGAGAAGATATTAAACAAGAAAAATTCTTTTCAAAAAGTTTTGCGACAACCAGTTTTCTAATGGATGATAAACTTTCATCAACAGACCAATTTAAAGAACAACTAAAAAAATTTTTAAAAACTGATAAAAAAGAAATCATTAAATCATTATTAGACTCTAATCTTACAGGGAGAGGTGGTGCTGGCTTTCCAACTGGAATGAAATGGGATTTTTGTAGTAAAGCAAAAGGTGATAAAAAATATGTCATATGCAATGCTGATGAAGGGGACTCTGGTGCGTTTTCTGATAGATATCTTTTAGAAGATCAACCATTAAAAGTTATATTTGGAATGGTAATATGTGGCCTGGTCATTGGAAGTGATGAGGGAGTTTTATATATTAGAGGTGAGTATCCAAAATCTATCGAGGCAATTAATGGATGTATCAATGAGCTTAAAAAATTGAACTTACTTGGAGAAAATATTTTAGGTACTGACTTTTCTTTTGATCTAGGAATTTGTATCGGCCAAGGTGCTTACATATGTGGAGAAGAAACTGCTTTAATTGCATCTATTGAAGGAAGACGAGCTGAAGTAGATGTTAGACCTCCTTTCCCAGTTACAGAAGGGCTTTATAAAAAACCTACTGTAGTTAATAATGTTGAAACTTTAGCGGCAGCAACTGGTATTTTAATTAATGGTGCAGAAAAATTTTCATCTATTGGAAATAAAAAGTCTGCTGGAACAAAATTAGTTTGTTTAGATAGTTTTTTTAACAATCCTGGTGTTTATGAAATTGATATGGGAACATCAATGAAAAAAATATTTAATGAAATAGGTGGTGGCTATAAGGAGCCAGTTAAAGCATTTCAAATTGGGGGGCCCTCTGGGTGGTGTTGTTCCATTAAATGAAATTGATAATTTAAATTTAGATTTTCAAGAATTTAGTTCTAAGGGTTTCATGTTGGGTCACGCAAGTGTTGTTAGTATTCCTAAAGATTTCTCAATGACTGAGTATATTCATCATTTGTTTGAATTTTCTGCTGAAGAGTCTTGTGGAAAGTGTTTCCCTGGAAGACTTGGATCATACAGAGGAAAAGAAATGTTCGATCAAGCAAAGAAAAAAACAGCCAAAATTCCACTAAAATTATTAAATGAATTATTAGTAACTATGCAAAAAGGCTGTTTGTGTGCTCTTTGTGGGGCTATACCAACACCAATTATGAACATCTTAAAGTATTTTGGTGATGAAATGAAAAGTGATATGGTAAAAGATAACTAATGAGTTCAGAAAAAAGAAAAATTGCTTATATAGATGGTAAGCCTTACGAAATAGGCACTAATCATACATCTATATTAAAATTTGTTAAAAGTTATGTAGGAGAAAAAAAGGTCCCAACTCTTTGTGATGACCCAAATTTAGCACCTTATGGAGCGTGTAGAGTTTGTTCAGTTGAAGTAGCTTTAGAAAAAGATGGTCCAACAAAAGTGGTTGCATCGTGCCACACTCCAGTAGCTGAAAATCAGCATATTTTCACGTCAAATCAAAATCTTCAAGATTTAAGAAAAAACATTGTTGAACTTGTTTTAACTGACCATCCGATGGAATGTAATACTTGTGAGGTAAACAATAATTGTGAGCTTCAAACTGTAGCAAATGATTTGGGAATTTCAGACCATAGGTATAATAGTCCAAAACAGCACAAAGGAATTCCAAGAGATACGTCCCATGATTATATGAGGATGAATTTAGATAACTGCATTAACTGTGGAAGATGTGTGAGAGCATGTGATGAAATTCAAGGTTCATTTGTTCTTACAATGTCAGGAAGAGGTTTTGAATCTAGAATTACAACTGATAATGATATGATGTTTGGAGATTCTTCGTGTGTATCTTGTGGAGCTTGTGCTCACACATGTCCAACTGATGCAATTTCAGATGTCTTCCAATCTAAATCAGCTGCTGTTGACAAAAAAGTAAGAACGACTTGTTCTTACTGTGGAGTTGGATGTAACTTAGAAGCATCAATTAAAGATGATAAGGTTGTCGCAATTGATACTCCCAAGGAAACTGAGGTTAATGCTGGTCATACATGTATTAAAGGTAGGTATGCATTTGGATTTTATGATCATCCTGACAGACTAAAAACTCCATTAATTAAAAGAAATGGAAAATTTGAGGAAGCTACTTGGGATGAGGCATATGATTTTATAAAAAAAGAAATGCAAAGGATTACAAAGGATCATGGACCTGATGCTTTTGCGGGTATTTCTTCCGCAAGATGTACTAATGAAGAAAATTATGTTTTTCAAAAAATGATTAGAGCAGCTGTTGGCACTAATAGTGTAGACTGCTGTGCAAGGATTTGTCACTCACCTACTGCATGGGGAATGCAACAAACATTTGGTACAGGAGCCGCAACAAACTCAACTGAAGATATTTATCATGCAGATCTATTTTTAGTTATTGGTGCAAACCCAACTAATGCACATCCTGTTACTGGGGCTAAAATCAAACAACAAGTAATGAAAGGAAAAAAACTTATTGTTTTAGATCCTATAACAACTGAACTTGCAAAGCTTGCTGACTATCACATCAAATTAAGACCTGGAACTAATGTGGCTGTACTTAATATGATGTTACATTTTATAATTAAATCAAAATTATATAATGCTGATTTTGTAAGAGATAGAACAGAAGGATTTGATAATTTTCTTAAAGAAATTGAAAGACAAGATATTGACCAATTAGCAAAAGTTGCTGGTGTAGATAAACAACTTGTTAAAGAAGCTGCTATTGCATACGCAACTGCAAAAAATTCAATGGAGTTTCATGGTCTGGGAGTTACAGAGCACGAACAAGGTTCAAAAACAGTCATGCTAATTGCTGATCTTGCAATGATTACAGGAAACATTGGAAGAAAAGGTGTTGGAGTAAATCCTCTTAGAGGACAAAATAATGTTCAGGGTGCTGCTGATATGGGATGTCAGCCTCATCAAGGTGCAGGATACTTTGAAGTTGCTGATAAAAAAAATCAAAAATTCTATACTGAAAAATACGGAGTAACTCACCCAACAAAACCTGGTTTAAAAATTCCTCAAATGTTTGAAGCAGCGATCAACAAAGAACTAAAAGGTGTGTGGATTATTGGTGAAGATATTGTCCAAACAGATCCTAATAGTGCGCATGTAATTGAAGCAATGAACTCCTTAGAACTTTTAGTTGTACAAGAAATATTTATGAGTGAAACTGCAAAATTAGCAACTGTTGTATTACCTGGAACAACTTTTTTAGAAAAAGATGGAACTTTTACTAACACCGAAAGAAGAGTGCAAAGAGTTAACCGAGCGGTTCCTCCTCTACCTGGAACAAAGCCAGATGGGGTTATAGTGACTGAAATGATGCAGAAACTTGGATTTGATCAACCTACATATGATGCTAATCAAGTACTAGCTGAAATTGCAGATATTGTACCTTTCTTTAAAGGTATAACTCGAGAAAGATTAGGAAAAATGGGTTTACAGTGGCCTGTAAAGGAAGATGGTACAGATACTCAAATATTACACACTGAAGAATTTAAACTTGGAAAAGGTCGATTGAAAAACTTTGATTGGAAAGAATCATCTGAAATTGAGGCTAATCATAAAGATTATCCTCTTATATTAACGACTAGTCGAGTTTTACAACATTATAATGCTGCTACTATGACAAGACGAACTAGTAATATTAACATTGTTGATGAAGATGTTTTACTAATTCATCCTAAAGATGCAGCTTATAGAGATCTTAATACTGGAGATATTGGAAGATTATATTCTGGAAGAGGTGAAGTTGCTCTAAAAGTTGAAGTAACTGATAAAGTGAAAGAAGGTATAGTTTTTACAACATTTCATTTCCCTGAGCATATGGTTAATATGGTAACAGGTCATGGAAAAGATGAAGAAACTATGTGTGCAGAATACAAAGTGTCATCTGTTCAAGTACAAAAGATTTCAAATCAATTTAAAACTGAAATACAACCAAAAGAAAATCAAGCTGAAGTAAGCTAATTAGAATGACCATAGGATGGCATTTTAACAATACCTATTCAAAATTATCAGACACATTTAGGGAAGAAATAAAACCTATTCCTGTAAATAGTCCTGAATTAGTAATACTAAATGAAAATTTAGCTTCTGAATTAAATCTAAATTTTTCAAAGATTGATAAAAAAGAACTTTCAAAAATTTTTTCAGGAAATTTATTACCTGCTGGAAGTAATTCTATTGCACAAGCCTATGCTGGGCATCAATTTGGACATTTTACAATGCTTGGAGATGGTAGAGCAGTATTAATTGGAGAACATATGACTAAATCAAATAGAAAATATGATATTCAATTTAAAGGTTCAGGTAAAACTGCATTTTCTAGAAATGGTGATGGACGTGCTGCCTTAGGTCCTATGTTAAGAGAATACATAATTAGTGAAGCCATGCATGCATTAAAAATACCTACTACACGAAGTTTAGCTGTAGCAAAAACTGGGGAAGATATTCAAAGAGAGAAAGTTTTGCAAGGGGCTGTGCTTACTCGAGTTGCATCTAGCCATATTAGAGTTGGTACATTTCAGTATATAGCAGCAAGACAAAAAGAAGATGAATTAAAAACTTTGTTAGATTACACGATTGATAGACACTACCCAGAAATAAAGGACTCAAATAATAAAGCCTTAGACTTAATAAATCTTTTAATAGATAGACAATGTAATTTAGTGGTGAACTGGATGAGAGTTGGTTTTATACATGGTGTAATGAATACTGATAATATGGCTATTTCAGGAGAAACTATTGATTACGGACCTTGTGCATTTATGGATACCTATGATCCAAAAACTGTATTTAGTTCAATTGATCAAACAGGCAGATATGCTTATTGCAATCAACCTGTTATTACAAAATGGAATTTAGCCAGATTTGCTGAATGTTTAGTTCCTTTAATTAATAAAGATCAAGAAAAAGCTATCAAAACAGCTACTGATACAATTAATTCTTTTGAGAAAAAATATGAGGAAAAATGGATGAATATGATGAGAGATAAATTAGGATTATTTGGTTTAGATGATAAAGATAAATTTTTAATTTTAGATCTTTTAACTTGGATGCATGAAAAAAAAGCAGATTATACAAACACTTTTTGTCATTTGATGAGTCTCGATCCAAAAAAAAGTGAATTATATAACGATAAAGATTTTATAAACTGGAAAAAAAGATGGGAAGATAGATCGTCAAAAAATAACAGTTCATCAAAGAAATCCATAGAATTAATGAGAAATAACAATCCATTATTTATTCCAAGAAACCATAAAGTTGAAGAAGCTTTGAAGGCTGCAGAGCAAAATGACCTAAAACCATTCGATAAAATTTTAGAAATTTTAGAAAAACCCTACGATGAACAGGAAGCAAATGTTGACTATCAATCTCCTTCTATATCAGATGAAGAATATAAAACTTTTTGTGGGACTTAATAATTAAAGAACATAGGGTTCAGGTCTTGCTTGTTTACCCAAAACTCTCTCTACTGCCATATTTGAGATATCAATAGATTGGTATGCTCCTGTGGTAATCAATTCTGTAAGTGCTCTCCCTATTCCTGGGGCTTGCATTAGTCCTCTACCTGTAAATCCTGTAGCTAAATAAACATTTTCAAATTTTGGGTGCTTCCCGACAACTGCATTATTATCAAGTCTATTACAATCATAATATCCTGCCCAACCACCTGTCAATTTCAGTTCTTCCATAGCGGGTATTCTTTGTGCCAAAGCAGGCCAAACTAATTCCTCAAAATCATCCCATGCAGGCTCTAAGTCATCTGCATCAAAAACAGATTTTGGTGATCCTGCTAAGTATTCTTTTCCCTCAGGCCTCCAATATACTCCTGTTGTTAAGTCACCAGTCAATGGCATTTCAGGAATGTGTTTTGGGCACTTAACTCTAAAAACTGTATGTTTTTGAGGTTCGACAGGAATATCTTCCAATAATTCTTTTGTCCAACATCCAGCAGCAGAAATAATTGTTTTAGCTTTAATTTCAGAAAGAGATTTTATTTCACCTTTTATAAATTCAGCACCAAGTTCGGTTGCTTTGCTTTTTAAAGCACTGTGAAACATAAAAGGATCTATCCATCCTTCACTCTGATTGTCTGTAAATGTTGCGGTTTCAATTCCCTCACTATTAATGTATGGAAAATATTTTGTTAATTCTGAGCCTTTAATATTTTTTGTTCCAGCCTCACAAGCCTTGTGATTTTCTAAAGCCTTATATTGTTCTTCAGCATGTTCAGGTCCAAACATTAATAGGTAACCGTTCGTTACCATGCTAGCAGTTGGATTAGGGTTTTTTTCAGTCTTAAGAAGTTCAGGAATTTGAAAAATAAACTCTCTAGCAAATTTTCCTAATAAAATATTTTCCGTTTGAAAAAACTGTCTTCTAAAACCGCCTAGTGAAAGCGGGAAAGAAGCTGTTTTATATGTTGGATCTCTTTCTATTACTTTTACTTTTCTACCCTCTTTAGATAGAAAGTATGCAGTGGCTGCACCTATTATTCCGCCTCCAACTATTACAACATCATCCATAATTAATTTAATAAAAATAAGTTAAAATTCAGAACTAAGGCATAGCAGCACCAAAGTAAATAGGGAATCATGAGATAATAGCTTACAATATTGACACGTTTAAATCTCAAAATAAGAATTATTATCATCAATATTAAAACAATTAAAACAAACAGAGCTAGCAATATTTGATGCAAACCAAAAAAAATGATACTCCAAGTTGTATTAAAAACTATATGAATGAAATAAATATAGATTGTATTCATGTCTTTATTTCTGCTGTGCCAAAAAAGCCAAATCGCAACTGTCATCATTAGATAAAGAGTAGTCCAGACAGGAGCAAAAACCCAGCTAGGAGGGTTGAATGTAGGTTTATTAATTAATGAATACCAAGGTTCTTTAAAACCTACTGTTACTAAACCACCTATTACCGATGCCGAGTAGGTTATTAATCCAAATAATATAAATGATAAAAATTTGTTTTTTAACATTATTCCACTATACAATTAATTATGGCAGAAAAAAAAGTAATTTGGATCACGGGTGCTAGTAGTGGAATTGGAAAAGCTCTAGCAATTAAATTTGCAGAAAATGGTTGGATTGTTGCAGCATCTGCAAGACGTGAAAATTTATTAAAAGAATTACAAAATAAAAATCAAAATATCTACCCCTACCCATTAGATGTAACAGATATTGAAAAATGTAAATCAATTGCAAAAAGTATTATTGATAATCTTAGTGGCATAGATATATGTGTTTTTGGAACTGGAATGCATGATCCAAAGTCTGAAAAACAATTTAATTTAGATAAGATTAGAGACATAATGGAAGTAAATTATTTTGGAACTATGAATTCAATTAACTCTATTTATAATTATTTTTCTGAAAAGAAAAATGGACAGATATCTATAATTTCTTCTGTTGCTGGTTATAGAGGCCTACCGGCTGCTGGTGCTTATTGTGCATCTAAAGCGGCACTTACTAGTTTTGCAGAAAGTTTAAATTTTGAGATGAAAATGAAAAATGTTCGTGTTTCATTAATTAGCCCAGGCTTTATTAAAACACCTATGACGGATCAGAATGATTTTCCAATGCCAATGATAAAATCTCCTGAGTTTGCTGCGAATGAAATTTATAAAGGTTTAACTAAAAAAAAGGGATTTGAAATACATTTTCCAAAAGCTTTTACATTTATTATGAAATTTCTTCAGATATTGCCTAACGGCTTATATTTTAAGTTAGTTTCTAAAGGTATGAAAAAAATAAACTATTAGTCCTTAACAAATACAACTGTTAATTCTGCTACTTTAAATCCAAACTTTGTCATTGTAGCTCTATTAATTGCAACTTTATCATCTTGTTTAAAAATCCAGTCATCAAATGTAATTTTCATTTCTTTACCTTTGACTGGAACAAGTAAAACATATTCAAACTTAAAAGCTGGACCATAAGAATAACCTTTGGCTTTTCCTACAACATCGCCTGCAGTTCCTTCATAATTATTTTCATCTATCTTAGTGATTTTCCATTCTCGATTCTGTATTTCACCATCATCCCAATTAAATTTTTCTTTAAGGATTAGTTGCTCACCATCCCAACTTCCGTCTAAATCAGCAGAAAATTGTCTAGTCACTTTACCTGATCTATTTTGTAAAACACCCCAAGCTTTCACATTGCCAGATAGGTATTCTTCTATAATTAATCTTGGCTCTTTATTTTTGAAATCTTCAGGTTTCATAGCACTTTTATTTGAACAGCTTGTAATTAAGAATAATGAAATTATCAATAAAATTGACTTAAGTGGTCTAATATAACTCATTAATATCTCCATAGTTCGTTATTTATTTTGCATTGAGAATTGTATTAAATCTATATTCTTTGACTTGAATCCAGCCTCACAGTAAGACAGATAAAATTCCCACATTCTTTTGAAAGTTAAATCAAAGCCTTGGCTTTTTATTAAATCCCATTTTTTCAAAAACTCATTTCTCCATATAGCTAGAGTATTTGCATAATGATCTGCATAAGAAATATATGAGTTTATAGTTAATCCATTATCAGAAACATATCGATTAATACTATTTTTGTTTGGTAAAAAACCTCCAGGAAAAATATATTTTTGAATAAAATCTTGTTTATTTTTATATCTATCAAATAATCTGTCATCTATTGTAATTGCCTGAATAGCAGCCTTTCCACCGTCAGATAAATTATTTTTTATAGTTTTGAAATATCCCTCTAAGTAATTTTGACCAACGGCCTCTATCATCTCTATTGAAGCTACTGAATTATATTTGCCTTTCAGATCTCTATAATCTTTTATTTCAATATTCACTTTTTCATTTAAACCACACTTAAAAATTCTTTTTTTTGCATATTCAAATTGTTTTTTTGATATTGTTATACAATCAAGTTTAACATCATATTTTTTACCTAAATACTCAGCAAAACCGCCCCAGCCACACCCTATCTCTAAAACTTTATCACCATTATTTGGTTTGATAAGATCTATTAATTTTTGATATTTATTATTTTGTGCTTCGGAGAGATTTTTTGATTTATCATCAAATATGGCGCTTGAGTAAGTTAATGTATCATCTAACCAAAGAGAAAAGAAATCATTACCTAAATCATAATGTTTAGAAATATTTTCTTTACTTCGATTTTTTGTATTTTTAATTATTTTGTTTTTAACAAAATTAATTAATGGAAAATCAAGAAGCCCTGAAAATTTATATATAACCTGAATATTTCTAGCAGTTAATTCAATTAAATTTGATAGATTATCAGTTTCAAATTCGCCTCTCATATAGCTTTCGGCAAATCCAATACTGCCACCTCTTATAAGATTATAATTAAAATTCGATTTTTTAATGACTATGTTTGCTTTCAGTTTTTCATCTGCATTTCCAAATCTTAAAATTTTTCCATCAACAGTAGTTAATTCAAGATATCCATAATTAATATTATTAAGAAATTTAAAAACTAATTTATCTGCTGTTTTGCTTAAAAACATTAATTCTCTATTGTTATATTATTTTTAATTTTTAATTTTTTTTTCACAAATTTAATTCCTTTAATCCACAATTTAAACGCTTCAAAATGTATCGCTGAAATTATTTTAAATGTCATTAAAGGGTGTTTTAGGTAAGAATTTATTAAATTTTTAGTTGTCAAATCAGATCTTTTACCATCTTGGGATGCAAAAAGAATTTTCCCCTCTTTATCATGCTGATCAATTATTACTGATAAATTTTCTCCTGGATTCAATATTTTAAAAAAATAATTACAATTCATTTCAATAAATGGTGAAACGTGAAATTTTTTTGAACAATTATTTTGGATTAATTTATTTTCACCTTCTACCTTAAATAGGTAAGTATGTTGTTCACCAAAAGTATTTTTAACTTCATATAAAATAGAAATCAAATTTTCATTTTTATCATATATAAAAAAAATACTTAGTGGATTAAAGACATAGCCTAATATTCTTGGATAACATAAAAGTTTAATTTTTATATTTTCAGTACTTATGTTGTTTATGCTTAAATTGAGTTTTACCCAACTAAGTAGAGATGAGCCATCACGTTCGCCGTGGTCCTTTTCGTAAAAACTTATTAAATTAAATTTATTTAAAGAAAAAAATTTTAACTTGTTATCAAGTTCATTTAGTTCTGACAGATCAATAAGTAGAGAGAACACTTTATACTTAAAAAAATGTTCTTTTGGTTTAAATCTCTTATGAATTACATTTCCGCTATATATACAAGAATTAATCATTAAGATTTCTCAGCATTTCAATAGATGATTTTATTCCATCTTCATGAAATCCGTAACCAAAATAACTCCCACAAAAAAGTAAATCTTTTCGATTTTGTATTTTAACAAGCTCACGTTGAGCATCTAATGCTTTTTGGTCATAAAAAGGGTGTGTAAATTTTACTTTTCTCAATATTTTTTTTTCATCTATATCGAAGTAAGGATTAAGTGTTAAAAAAATATCTTCATCACACTTTAAGTTTTGTAATAAATTTAACCAATAAGTAATTGAATTTTTTTCTAAATTCTTATTATCTATTGAAGAGTTCCAAGAGGACCAGGCTTTTTTATTTTTTGGCATAGCGCGCTGATCTGTGTGAATATAAGCTATATTTTCTTTATAACTAAAATTAGAAAGAATACTCTTCTCATTTTCAGTAGGGCTTTCAATTAATTTTAAAGCCTCATCTGCATGTGTAGCTAATATTACTTTATCATAATCAAAGAATTCATTTTCTCCACCATAGTGCAAATCTAGACCTGACGATTTTCTTTTGATTTTTGTAACTTTGTAATTTTTATAATGTTCTCCACTTATTTGAGAAATTATTTTACTAACATAAGTTCTGCTTCTATTGGCAACTGTATACCACTGTGGTCTATTTTTTAATTTAAATAAACCATGATTTTGAAAAAATTTTAGAAAAAAACTAATTGGCATCTTGCTTGCTTCATAAGGAGGCATAGACCAAATTGCAGATACCATAGGTATTATATGATAATCAACAAATGTTTTTGATAATTTATTAATTTTTAAATATTCACCTAAAGTCATTTTTTCATTGGATATACTTTTTTGATCACTTTTTTTATAAAATTTAATTATATCAAAAAACATTTTTAAAAACTCAATGTTAAATAAATTTGATTTATTAGAAAAAATACCACTCAATCCTTTGCCACAATATTCAAAATTCGTATTATCCACCGAAACTGAAAAAGACATATTACTTTTTTCAATTTGAATATCATTTTCCTTAAAAAAATTAATTAAATTTGGATAAGTTTGGAAATTAAAAACAATAAATCCAATATCAACTAGAACTTTTTTTTCATTAAAAAACAAATCTATTGTATGAGAGTGTCCACCAAAATGATCTTCTCTCTCAAAAAGATCTACATGATGCTTTTTGGATAAATAATAGGCAGCACTTAATCCAGAAATGCCTGACCCAACTACAGCAATTTTCATTAATTTTTATGCTGCATCTTCTTTAAATTCATCCATACTTGGACAAGTACAAAAAATATTTTTATCTCCATATACATTGTCAACTCTTGCAACTGGAGGCCAAAACTTATTTGCCTTTAAAAATTTAGCTGGGTAAGCAGCTTGTTCTCTTGAATATTTATGATCCCATTTATCTGAAGCTAATTCAATATCTGTATGTGGTGCATTTTTAATTGGGTTGTCAATTTTATCAAATTTGCCTGTCTTGATCATATCTATTTCTGATTTAATGCTAATTAAAGTATCACAAAATCTATCCAATTCAGATAGGCTCTCACTTTCAGTTGGTTCAATCATCATTGTACCAGCAACTGGCCATGACATTGTTGGTGCATGAAATCCATAATCTATTAATCTTTTAGCTATATCTTCTTCAGTAATCCCCGTTTCGCTTTTAATAGATCTTATATCAATTATACATTCATGAGCTACATTTCCGTTTGAGCCTTTATAAAGAATTGGATAATAGTCTTTGAGTCTATGAGCTACATAGTTTGCATTTAGTATTGCAACCTGAGTAGCTAGTTTTAAACCTTGAGAACCCATCATTTTAATATACATCCAAGAAATCGATAAAATACTTGAGCTTCCCCAGGGTGCTGCTGATACTGCTCCTATTCCTGTAGAGGGTCCACAATCTTTAACAACTGGATGATTAGGTAGATAAACTTGTAAATGTCTTTTACATGCAATTGGTCCCATTCCAGGCCCTCCTCCTCCATGTGGAATACAAAATGTTTTATGTAAGTTTATATGACAAACATCTGGACCAAAATTTCCAGGTCTTGCTATACCAACAAGTGCATTTAAATTTGCGCCATCCATATAAACTTGACCACCGTGCTTGTGTATTAATTCACATATATCTGTAATTTTTTCCTCAAATACACCATGAGTAGAAGGGTACGTGACCATTAACGCTCCAAGGTTATTAGAATGCATTTCTACTTTTTTCTTTAAATCCTCAAAATCAACATTTCCTTCTTTATCACAATTAACAACGACAACTTTCATTCCAACCATTTGTGCACTAGCAGGATTTGTTCCATGTGCTGAGCTCGGTATTAAGCATATATTTCTATTTTGATCCCCTCTATCTAAATGATATTTTCTAATTACCATTAATCCTGCATATTCACCTTGAGCACCTGCATTTGGTTGAAGTGAAACTCCAGAAAAACCAGTAATTGATCTTAGCCAATTTTTAAGATCAGTGAACAATGCTCTATATCCTTCCATCTGTTCAATAGGCACAAATGGATGTGGCTCAGCTAACTCTCTCCATGAAATAGGTATCATTTCTGCAGTAGCATTTAATTTCATAGTGCATGAACCAAGTGCAATCATAGTTCTGTTAAGAGCTATATCCTTATCCTCTAACTTTTTAAGATATCTAAGCATTTCTGTCTCTGAATGATATGAATTAAATACAGGATGTTCTAAATATTTTGAAGTTCTTAATAAATTTTTTGGTAGATTAGGTAAACTTACTGTAGGATCTTCTTTTTTAATCGATTCTGCTGCATTAAAAATTTTTAATAGTTGATTTACTCTATAAACATTTTTCTTTTCATCAAAAGAAACGGCAAGCATATCTGAATTTACTTTTCTAATATTTACCTTTTGATCTAAAGCATTTTTATAAATTTGATTAGTTTTATCTTTAGTAACAATTGTTACAGTATCAAAGAAATGATCTGAATAAATCTCATATCCTGATTGTTTTAATTTATCTGCAAAATTTTTAGCCAATTGAGAAACTCTCTCAGCAATAGTTCGGATGCCTTCTGGACCGTGATAAATAGCATATGCTGCTGACACAATTGCTAATAAAGCTTGCGCAGTACAAATATTACTTGTGGCTTTGTCTCTTCTTATATGTTGTTCCCTAGTTTGTAATGACAATCTATATGCTTTGTTTCCATGTCTATCAACAGAGACCCCTACAATTCTTCCTGGCATGGATCGTTTAAATTCGTCTTTAGTTGCAAAGAAAGCTGCATGAGGCCCACCATAACCCATTGGAATTCCAAATCTTTGAGAACTTCCTACAGCTATATCTGCTCCTAGTTCCCTTGGTGTTTTTAACTTAGCTAGTGCTAATAAATCACAAGCTAATACTGCTTTACCATTTTTTTTATGTATTTTGCTTATGGACTCGCTAGGATCATTTATATCACCCAATGTTCCTGGGTATTGCAATATACCACAAACCAAATCTTCTTTTAGTTGATCTAATACTTTATTTTCATCACCAACGAGTACTTTTAATCCCATTGGTTCTGCTCTTGTTTGAATTACATCAATCGTTTGTGGATGACAATTTTCTGAGACAAAAACTAAATTACTATCTTTTTTATTTAATCTATGGCTTAATCCCATAGCTTCTGCAGCTGCTGTACCTTCATCTAATAAAGATGCATTTGCTATATCCATTCCTGTGAAATCAACTATCATTTGTTGGAAGTTGAGGAGCATTTCCAATCTTCCTTGGGCTACCTCAGGTTGATAAGGTGTATAAGAAGTGTACCAGCCTGGATTTTCTAAAATATTTCTAAGAATTACGTATGGCGTATAGGTGCCGTAGTAACCCATTCCTATAAAATTTGAATAAATCTGATTTTTTTTTGAGATTCCTTTAAGTTTTCTTAATGCCTCATATTCTGAATTAGACTCGCCAATATTTAATTCGTCTTTCAATTGTATCTTTTCTGGGACTGTGCTTTTAATTAAATCATTTAAGGATTTAAAATTAAGTTTCTTCAGCATTTTATTTTGATCTTCATCTGAAGGTCCAATATGTCTTTTTAAAAAATCTTTTTGAGAATTATGTAACATTAACTAGCACTCTCCTTTGCAAATTTATCATATTCTTCTTTATTCATAAGACTGTCTAGTTCAGCTTTGTCTTTCATTTTTAGTTTAAAAAACCAGGCAGAACTCTCTGGATCTTCATTAATTTTAGAAGGATCATCAACGATCGATTGATTTGTATCTACTACCTCGCCACTAACTGGAGTATAAACATCACTTGCAGCTTTTGTAGACTCTACAACTCCTGCTGTACCATCTTTTTCAACATTTGAACCTTTCTCGGGAAGTTCTGTGAACACTATATCTCCTAGCATTTCAGTTGCATGTTTTGTAATGCCAATTGTTGCAATATCACCTTCGAGTGTAATCCACTCATGCTCTTTTGAATATTTAACTTCGCTCATTTATTAGCTCCTTTCACATAGCTTTTTTTATAAAATGGTAATCCACAAATATTTGCAGGATGTTTTTTTCCTCTTACTTCCAAAAAAACTTTTGTGTTTTTTTTTGAAAAATCATTTTCTACATATCCCATAGCTACAGGTCCATTAACACTTGGGCCAAATGTTCCACTTGTAATTTCACCAATATAAATATCTGATTGGTTGAATATCTTAGTTTTTTCTCTAGCAATAACTTTTCCTTCTGGCTTAATTCCAACTCTAATTTTATTTACACCATCACTTAACTGTTTTGTTATTATTCGAGATCCGATAAAATTTCCTTGAGATATTCTTTCTTTAGAAATTGCCCATTTCAAATTTGCCTCAACTGGTGTTTTGCCCCTATCTAATTCATGACCATATAAACACAAGCCCGCCTCTAATCTTAATGTATCTCTAGCACCTAGACCAATTAATTTTGCTCCTCTATCAATGAGTTCTGTTGTAAACTTTTCGGCTAATTCATTAATAATAGATACCTCAAATCCATCTTCCCCTGTGTATCCTGAGCGTGTAACATAAACTTTTTTTTCTAGAAATTTAAACCAGCTGCCAGACATAAAATTAAGATCATTAACACCATTGATAATATAATTTAATATCTCAGATGATTTTGGGCCTTGTAATGCAATTAAAGACCTTTCTTTATCTAGCTCCATTTTATATTTATCGTTTAATAATTCACTTATAATTTTAAAATCATTATCTTTACAAGCAGCGTTGAGGATAATCATAAAACCTTTTTCAATCTTTGTTATTATTAAATCATCATATATTCCTGCCTCATCATTCATTAAAAAACTATATTTTGAATGATTCATTTCTAAGTTTTTTAGATCTAGAGGAAATATTTTTTCCAAATCTTCAATTAAATCATCACTTCCGTAAATAAATAGTTGACCCATATGAGAAACATCAAATATCCCAGCATGACTTCTAGTAAATTTATGCTCTTCAACAATCCCGTCAGAGTACTGAATGGGCATTTGGTAGCCCGCAAACTCTACAAACTTAGCACTATTATTATGATGCAATTGATATAAAGATGTTTTTTTTGTTTTCATATTAACTCATTTTACCCATCTGTATATTTGCCTGAGAGTTTTGCTCCTTCGGCGAGAATTTAATCTCTTTCCAGAGTTAATATGTTACGGTCCTTTTTGCCTGAGAGATTCCTGGGTGGTTGCTCCTTCGGCGCTACGATAATCTGTAGTCTCTCCCGTATATCAATTCTCTTACAAAGAACTAAGAATGTCAATTAGATATTACTTCTCTTACTTTTGTTCAATAGTGAGTAAAACTGTAATAGCACTGCAAATAATATTATAGCTCCGCCAATCAAACCAAACGTGGAAGGTCTTTCACTTACAAATAGAAATGCCCAAATAGGTCCTAAAACTGATTCTGATAGCATAATTATTCCCACCATAGCTGATGGTGTAGTTCTTGCGCCTATAGTAATAAAGATAAATCCAAATCCAACTTGAAAAAAACCAGCTAAAAATCCCAAAAAAATATCATTAGGAGAAATCATAATTTTATTTGAAAGTAAATAACCAATTAAACAGGAACTTACACCAGCTACAAATTGGGCTGGAACCATATCAACTGTTGGGTATTTTCTTACAATCATTATCAAAACTGCAAAAGTAATTGGCATTGTAAACGCTGCTAAATTTCCACTTAATTCGCCAGGAGTTAATGAGTTTCCAACCATAACCATAACGCCGGTCATTGCTAAAATAATTGAAGTTAATGTAACTGCATTGATTTTTTCTTTTAAAAAAAAATATCCAAAAACAGCTAAAAATAATATTTGAAGAGATATTATGAAATTTGTATTAGCAACGGTAGTATTATACATTGCAAAAACATAACCACAGAAACCAAAAGACAATATTATACCTCCAAAAACCCCTGGTAAGCCGGACGTATAAAATGACTCTAATGTTTTCTTTTTATAACTAAAAATTAAAAATGCTAAAACAGTAAGAGAAAAAAATAAAGATCTCCAAAATAAAATTTGCCATAAAGTGGCACCTTCAAACGATTTTACAATTAGTCCACCAAAACTCAAACTTAATGCTCCCAAAAAAATTAATAATGGACCTGGTAATTTTGTAATTATATTCATTATATCTGGTTCAATAAATTCTGAGTTTCCATCTCATACATCTTAAAAAGTGTTTCTGCATCCAATAATTCAACTTGTTGAAATTTTATTTTAGATCCAGATGGTATTTGAACTAAACGGTCATAATCAGAGCTAATGATAACTGCAATTTTAGGATAGCCACCAATTGTGCCATGATCTGATAGCATAATTATTGGATTTCCATCACCTGGAACTTGAATAACACCTTTGATTAATCCTTCCGACTTTATATTAGTACTATTGATATTTTCTAATTGGGGTCCTTCAAGTCTCATCCCCATTCGGTCTGATAACTTTGAAACTTTAAATTCTTTGTTAAAAAAATTATTTATTGCTGTTTCTGAAAAATAGTTAAAATTGGTGCCCTTAATAACCCTGATTTTTTCTATTTTTGAATTTAAATAATTAACCTTTTTTTTAATAAAATCTTTATTAATTTTTGAAATCTTAATGATTTGCTCATCTTGCAATTTTTTTCCATTATTTGCCCCAATATTTGATTTGGTATTTGTTGAACAGCTGCCCCACTGATAATTAACATCAAGTTTTCCACTTAAAGATAGATAGCCATAAACTGATTTATTTGTAGATAGTATGTCTATCTCGTCCCCATTATTTATTTCATAAGTTTCATAACAATTTCCATTAATCTCTGAGGTCATTGATCTTATTTTAAAAGTAATATCACCTGTAATAGCTATATTAATCTTCTCTCCCATATATTTTAAATGAGGACCTTGATAAGCAAATTCTATAACTGGATTATTTAAATTATTTTGAACAAGTTTATTTGCTAACAAATAATTTCTATTATCCATTGCTCCACTAAAAGGAATTCCTAAATGATTTAACTTTGATCTTCCTTCATCCTGAAAAGTTGAGTTTATCCCTGATCGAATTACCTTAAAATAATTACTGCTCATAGTTTAAATATTTTTCTTTGCTTATTTCTTTAAAAATGACTGTATCTCCTGGATTAATTAAATTTGGCTTATCTTCTTTTGAATTATCAAAAACTTCAATTGGTGTATTGCCAATAATATTCCACCCCCCTGGACTTTCAAAAGTGTAAATATTTGCAAATTGTTCTGTTATTCCAATAGATCCTTTAGGAACTTTTACCCTTGGTGTTTCTAATCTTTGTGCTCTCATATTTTCATTTAAATCTCCTAAAAATGGCATTCCAGCAATGAAACCTGTCATGTAGCAAAAATACTTTTTATCAAAAAAGTTTTTGAGAATTTGTTCTTTGTTTAATTTAAGTTTTTTTTCAAGCCTAGCAAAATCTAAAGAATAAGGTTTCTCACAACAAATAGGTATTTCTATAATTTTTTTTTGAAAACTTTCTTCTTTATCTATCTTAATTTTCTCTATTATATTTTTTAACTCATTATACTTAATCCTTTTTAAGTCAAAGGAGATGATTAGCTTATTATAGGAGGGAGTAATATTATTTATACTTTCAATTTTCAATTGTTGAATTTTATTAAAATATTTGATGACAGATGAGTTAGTTTCTTTATTAACATCTTGTCCAAAATCACAGTATAAAGCTGCGTCACCAAGATTTAATATATTTTTAATCATGTCATGTTATACTTAACAATCATGACTATGGAAATTAATATAAATTGCGATTTAGGAGAAAAATCTAAACATCATTCAAATATATATGATCCTGATTTGTTGGAAATAGTTAATTCTGCAAATATAGCATGTGGATTTCATGCTGGTGATGAAGAGACAATGCATCAAACAATTCAAATTTCAAAAAAAAATGGAGTAAGTATTGGGGCTCATCCATCATTCAATGATCCAGAAAATTTTGGGAGAGAAAAAATGAACCTGTCGACTACTGAAATAAGAAAACTAATAATTGATCAGTACGAAATTCTTCAAAAAATTGCAGTGAAATATGATGAGTCAGTGAGTCATATCAAGCCTCATGGAGCATTAAACAATATGGCCTGTGAAGATATTGAACTTGCAACTGTAATTGCAAAGACTATCAATGAAATAAGCAAAGATTTAATTTATCTTGTTCCAACTGGTTCAAAAATGGAACTAGCTGCAAAAAAATTAAATATGAAAATCGCCTGTGAAATCTTCGCTGATAGAAATTATGAAGACGACGGAAATTTAGTTTCCAGAAAAAAACCAAATGCATTAATTACTGACCCAGAAATAGCAAAAAACCACGTATTAAGTATGGTTAAAAATCAGGCACTTAATTGTCACAGTGGAAAACAGATATCTTGTGAAATCGATTCAGTATGCATACATGGTGATAATATTAGTTCTTTGAATACTGCTAAAATTATTAAAAGCAACTTACTTGAAAATGGACTTAAATTAAAAAAACTTAATGAAATGGAAAAATTTTTAAAATGATTAAAACTTCACTTATTACTTTATTCTTTACAATATTTTTAATAACTAGCTCTTTTTCAGCTGGCTCCGGTGGTAGTGGTGGTTCAGGAGGATCAGGAGGATCAGGAGGGTCAAGTGATGGCGATGGATTCTCTAAAACAAAAACTCAGTATGATATGGCTGTTTCACATATAAAAGCAGCAAAAAAATTTGAAAAAAAAGATAAATTAAAAAAAGCAAAAAAAAGATATGAAAAAGCTCAAAAATTATTACTTAAATCAAATAAAAAATTTCCAAATAAAGCTGATACTTTGAATTATTTAGGTTTCACCACAAGGAAACTTGGAGATTATGAAAATGGTGAGAAGTATTATCTAGAAGGCTTGGCGATTGATCCTAATCACATAGGTATTAATGAATACCTAGGTGAGCTATATGTTGTAACGAACAGGATAAATCTTGCTAAAGAGAGATTGGAAATTCTAAAATCTTGTAATTGTGAAGAATATCAAGATTTAAAAGATATCATTATTGGTAAAAAACAATCTAAGTATTAATTCTTTATTAATCATTTGATTGATTAAAAAAAAATTTTTAATAAAATGTTCTTACTTTGTTAGAAGAATTAATAATATTAGTACAAATTATATTTATAGATATAATTCTCGCAGCAGATAATGCGATTATTATAGGTCTAATAGCTGCAAACTTTGTTCCAAAAAATAGAAAAAAAATTATTTTATGGGGAGTTGCAGGTGCGTTGGTATTTAAAATTTTATTTGCTGTTTTTTGCAACATACCTATTCCAATTCTATTGGATTAAAATTATTGGTGGTCTTTTATTGATATGGATTGTAAATGATTTAAGAAAAGATTTATTTGAAATTAAAAAAGTAAGGTCTCCAAAATTAAAATCAAAAGAACCATCATTTGTTCAAAGTATTTACAAAGTTCTTTTTGCAGATATTACAATTAGTTTTGATAATGTAATTGGAGTTGTGGGTGCTTCAAAAGGAAATTTTGGGTTTATGATATTTGGATTAGTTTTATCAGTTATTTTAACTGGGGCTTTGGCTACTTATCTTGCTAATTATGTTCAAAAACACTTGTGGATAGTTTATGTTGGTCTTGGATTTATTCTGCTAGTTGCTATTCAGCTAATAATAGGTGGAATGGTTGATTTAGAAATTATTTCAATTAATGAGAATTTTCAAAAATTTTTTTAGTAAGAATGTTTTTTTTTTGGATATTTTTTTAATCTAACATCTGAAGCAAATTTTCTTAAACCTAAATTTAAATACTTTTTAATATTAACAAATTTTTTTACAAATTTTATCTTGGTTTCATTCAAGCCTATCAAATCATCTGTAACAAGTACTTGTCCGTCACAGTAAACTGATGATCCAATTCCTATAGTTGGTATTTTTAATGTCTCCGTGATTTGCTTTGTTGTTGCAGATTTGACACATTCTAAAACGATTGCAAACACCCCACATTTTTGCAACATTAACGCATCATTTAATAACTGTTTTTTTTCTTTTATAGTTTTACCTTTGGACTTGAATTTGCCTTTGGTAGTTTGTGGAAGAAGACCAAGATGACCCATAACATTAATCTTATTCTTAATTAAATGTTTTATTTGTTTTATAATTTTCTTGCCACCTTCTAACTTGACTGCATCACACTTGGTTTCTTTAATTATTTTTTTTGCATTTTTTAAAGCAGAGTTATTTGTATTATAAGTATTGTAAGGCATATCAACTACCATTAAACTTTTTTTAACTGCTAGTCTTACACTCTTTGAATGATTAATCATTTCTTGCAAAGTGACACTTCTTGTCGAATTGTAGTTGTATAAAACTGAACCTAAAGAGTCTCCTACTAAAGTAATATCAGCAAATTTATCTACTTCTAATGCAATATTTTTTGAATATGCAGTTAAACAAATTATTTTTGATTTATTTTTTTTTTTTACAATTCTTTTAATATTTTTATTCATATATAATTTATTCAAGTTCTATAGTGCTAGGAGGTTTTGAAGTAATATCATAAACTACTCTATTAATACCTCTTATATTATTAACAATTTTATTAGAAATCATTTGAGAGAATGATTTTTTAAACTCATAAAAGTCTGCTGTCATACCATCTTCTGAGGTAATTGCTCTTAACAAACAAAGATATTCGTAAGTGCGATTATCACCCATCACGCCCACTGTTTTTACAGGAAGTAATGCAGCATAAGCTTGCCAAATTTTATGATATAGACCGTAGTCTTTTAGGGATTGAATAAAATAATAATCGGCTTGTTTTAAAATATTGATCTTCTCTTTTGTGATTATCCCTGGCATTCTAATTGCTAGACCAGGGCCTGGAAATGGGTGACGAAAAATAATATCTTTGTTTAGATTTAATTCTAAGCCTAATTTTCTCACCTCATCTTTAAACAAATATTTTAGAGGTTCGATTAATTTTAACTTCATACGTTTTGGCAAACCCCCCACATTATGATGTGACTTGATCTTAGATGTTTGACTTCCAGTAACTGATCTGCTTTCAATTAAATCTGGATAAAGTGTGCCTTGAGCTAAAAATTTTACATTTCTAATTTTTTTTGAATATTGCTCAAATATCTTAATAAAAAGATTTCCTATTATCTTTCTCTTCTTCTCGGGGTCAGAAACATTTTTTAATTTATTTAAGAACTTTTTTTCAGCATTTACATAAATCAAATTAATCTTAAGTCTTTTTTTAAAAGTCTTAACAACTTGTATTTCTTCATTTTTTCTTAATAATCCTGTATTTACAAAAATACAATAAAGTTTTTTTCCAATAGCTTTGTTTAAAAGTTGAGCAACCACACTACTGTCCACTCCACCTGAAAGCGCACAAATAACCTTGTTAGTTCCAACCTGCTCTTTCACCTCTTTAATTAATTTCATTTTTTGATCTTTTGGTGACCAATTTCTTTTAATTTTACAAATTAAAAAAATAAAATTACTAATTATTTTCTTTCCATTTTCAGTATGAGTAACTTCAGGATGAAACTGAACACCAAAAAATTTTTGGTTTTTACTTTCTACTATAGCAAATTTAGAATTTTCACTTCCAGCAATAACTCTAAAGGTTTTTGGAAGTTTCGATACATGATCTGCGTGACTCATCCACACTTTTTTTATTTTTTTATTAAAGAAATTTTTTATTAAAGGACTATTATTTTTTTTATGAATATTTGCCAAACCAAATTCTCTATATTTTGATTGTCTAACTTTTCCTCCATTAAATTTCGATAAAATTTGATGTCCAAAACAAATTCCCAAAATTGGTATCCCTAAATTTAAAATTTGATTATCAAATAATTTGTTGTTTAATTGATAAACATTTAATGGTCCGCCTGACAAAATAATTCCTTTAATATTCGACTTAATTTGAAAATTTTTTATTTTTTTATGACTTATCAATTGTGAGAATACTCCTAGTTCCCTTATTCTTCTAACTATCAATTGAGTAAACTGTGAGCCAAAATCTATTATTAAGATTTTATCGAGATTTAAATCAAGACTCATTTTTTGGTTCTAAATTTTCTAAATCTTTTAATATTTGTTTATTTTTTTTGCATAAGTTTTTACAAACTTTGTTGAATCTTTTAGATAATTTTTTTACTCTTGAATAATTAGACTCCTCCAATGCAATTTTCATTAACATTAAAATTGCTTCTTCATTAGCCGGATCAATTAATAAAGTAGTTTCTAAATTCTTTTCCTCTTTTTTCTTATTTTCTTCTTCCTTGTAGATTTTTGCTAAATATAAATATGACTCTGAATGCTTTGGATTTAATACAATGCTTCGTTCAAATAAAAATTTGGCTTTTTCATAATTTTTAATGTTAAATAATTTTACACCTTCTGCATAAAAATTTTCTTTACTTAATGAAATATTAGAAAAACTTATTATAAAGATTATCCAAATAGAAATTTTTAGAAATTTAATCATTAATATTTTGTATCACTTTTTACAATATCCACATTATGAACCATACTTTCATAAAATCCAGCTTTAGTAATTTTTACAAATTGCGGTTTATTTCTTAAATATTTAATTTGTTTTGATCCTAAATAACCCATCGATGATCTAAGTCCTCCTATTAATTTATATATGATATTCCCAACATCACCTTTATATTTAGAAAAACCCTCTACCCCTTCAGGAACATATTTAGAAGTATCTTTTTGTTTGGATTGAAAATACCTATCAGCTGATCCTTTATTCATTGCACCAACAGAACCCATGCCTCTAAAGCTTTTAAAAAGTTTTCCGTTTCTTTTAATTAATTTTCCTGGAGCTTCGTCTGTTCCTGCAAGCAAAGAACCAATCATTACAGCATCAGCACCTGCTGCAAACGCTTTTGCTAAATCTCCTGAATATTTTATTCCGCCATCAGCGATAATTCTCACATTTTTATTTTTAATTCCAGATCTAACTGAAAGAATTGCACTTAATTGAGGTACTCCAATTCCAGCAACTAATCGAGTAGTACAAATTGATCCTGGGCCAATGCCAACTTTAATGATGTCTACACCCAACTTAATTAAAAACTTTGCTGCTTCTGGAGTAGCAATATTTCCTGCACATAAAGCCATTTTTTTATCTTTAATTCTTTTTATAAATTTAATAATTTCAGAGACTTTTTTTGTATGGCCATGAGCAGTATCAACTACAATTAAATTTACACCTTCGTTTAAAATTTCTTTAGCTCTCTGAAGTTCTCTAGGACCTGCGCCAACAGCCGCTCCAACAAGTAATTTTTTTTTTTTTACTTTTTTAATTTCCTCAATTTGCTTACTTATTGATAAATTTCTGTGAATAACACCAATCCCGCCAGCTTTTGCCATTGCAATTGCCATTTTGCTTTCTGTCACTGTGTCCATGGCCGATGATAACATTGGTATTTTGAGCTTCAAATTTTTTGTTAATTTTATACTCGTATCAACATCAGAAGGTAATATCTCAGAGTATTTAGGAACTAGTGTTACATCGTCAAAGGTAAGAGCTTCTTTTATAGGAACCATAATCATTTATATATGATTCCTTTTAAATTAAAAGAGGCTATCTAATTTTTTTACAGATAATAAAACTTTCTTTAGAGTCCTTGCGACTAGATTTAGGTTTAAAAACCTTTACTTCTTTAAAAATTTTTTTTCCGAGTGCGACAATTTCATTAAAAGTACTGCCCATGAATATTTTTGATATGAAAAAACCATCTTTAGAAATTATATCCTTTGAAAAGATCATGGCCTCTTTACATAATTCACCTGTTTGAATTGAGTCTATATCTTTTATGCCTGTAGTATTGACTGCCATATCAGACATGATTACGTCGGGCTTTTTATTATTTAGATTACTTTTAATTTTCATTTGAACATCATGTTCATTGAAATCACCTTTAATTTGAATAGTGTTTTTAATGTTATCCATATCCTTCAAATCAATTGAAATTATTCTACCATTTTTGACAGTTTTTGAAACATACTGAGACCAACTACCAGGTGCAGCTCCAATATCTATAACGCTCATTCCACCTTTAAAAATTTTAAATTTTTCATCAATCTCAATTAATTTATAGGCTGATCGTGCCCTATATCCGTCAACCTTAGATTGACGTACATAGGTGTCTCTTCTTTGTTTGTTAACCCAATTTTTTGATATTTTATTTTTTTTCAATTAACTATTGAACCTAAGACTTGTAGTTATTTTCTTATTATCTAAAGTTTCAATTTCTATTTCAACATTTTTATCTAATCTCATATCTTTACCATCTTTCCAAATACCAGCTGCAAGATGCATTATTCCTATTTTATAATTAGGTAAAAAAGGTTCAACAAATGTCTTTTTTTGTTGATCGTATTTTGGTAATAGATTGCTAGTAATCCAGTTACAATTCAAAGGTAAAAATTCTGTTTTTAGGTTGTCAATGTAAACAGACATATTTATTGCCAAACCTTCAGATCCAAAAATATTTCCTGCTTTCAGAGTTTTAGATAAATTATTTTGCCAAACTGTCCAACCTTTTGAGTTTTTTTCTAACGAAAAAACTCCAATATTAATATGTGGTGCAAATGCTAATTTTCTTGCTTTGTCGTAGCCAATTTTTGACTTAACTGCATGTTTAAAATTTTGAGATTTGATAATTGCTAGTTTGCCAACTAACCAATTTACTTTTGAGGTAATTTTATATCCTGGTCCTATAGTTTGGGTAATACCAAGTTTTCCATCATCACATGCTTTTAAGTACAACTCTATACTGCTCCAATCATTTACCCATGCATCACAATCTATCCATAAATACTTTTGATAATTAGGAAAATATTTGGGTAAGAATGCTCTTGAAACTTGACTTTTTAACCATTCTTTATCTTTGACTTTATAACCTGGCACTTCTATATCCCACTCTGCAGATTTTATTTCATCCACATCCTCAGATAATTCATCTTTTTGACTTTTAGTTAATCCTGCATCCAGTATACAGATTGCAATATTCTCACTTTCTTTAAATCTTTTAATAGATCTTATTAACTCTTGTAATAATAGAAAGTAATTAGCATCAGCCAATGAAACAATTACATTTTTTTTCATTTACAATATATCCTCAAGTCCTTCGTCATTATCAGAGGTAATATTTTTTTCTTTTTTAATTTTTTTAAAGTGAAAATAGCTTATTGGTATTAGACAAAGATAAATCAAAGAGCTAATTGCCAAAACTTTAAAAGTATAAACTAAAAGTGCACCAAAAAATAAGACTATTCCAAATAATAAGAATTTTGTCATAGATCTTGGAATAACAATCTTTTTAAATGAATATGTTGGGATTGTGCTTATTAATAATACTGAAACTGCTATAAAAAAAATTGGCACTAACAAATCATAATTAATTTTAAAAAAAAATTCTCCTAATTCACTAAAACTAAAAATCAGAGGAAACAAAACAATAATTCCACCTGCTGGGGACGGCATTCCTTCAAAAAAATTATCTTTCCAAGATGGTTCCTCTTCAGAGTTAATGTTAAATCTTGCAAGTCTTAAAGCAACACAAACAACATAAATTAAACAAACAAACCATCCTAATTTTTCTAGATACTGTAAATTCCAAAAATACATAATAAGTGCAGGCGCAACACCAAAACTTATTACATCTCCTAATGAGTCTAATTCTTTTCCCATTTTAGATGTACCTTTTATCAATCTAGCAATTCTCCCATCTAATGCATCCATTAAGCCAGCGAACAATATAGCAATTACAGCAATTGCAAATTTTCCATCTATTGCAAATTTTATTGAAGATAAGCCAATGCAAACCCCAATTAAAGTTATTGCATTAGGCAAAATTATTCTCGCCTTTTTATCCGAAACTATTTTAAAATTATTTTTTTTTTGTTCCATTTATTTTTTAGCTAATAGTGTTTCTCCGGAAATAGCTTTCTGACCAACTTTAACTAAAGGTTCATAATTTTCATAATATATGTCTGCTCGACTACCAAATCTTATCATTCCAATTCTATCTCCTTGACGTAATTCTTGATCTTTGATTGACTCACAAACTATCCTTCGAGCAACAAGGCCAGCAATTTGAACTACAATTACATCGTTGTTATGAGAGTCTTTAATTTTATAGTAATTTCTCTCATTATCTTCGCTTGCCTTATCAAGTGATGCATTCAAAAATTTTCCAGGCTTGTACAAAATTTCATCAATTTTTCCTCCACACGGAGTTCTGTTAACATGACAGTCAAAAACATTCATAAAAATACTTATTTTTTTAAATCTTTTATTTTCTAAATTGAGTTCTTTAGGACCATCAACTTCTTCTACTTTAATAACCTCACCATCAGCTGGGCTTACAAGATAGTTGTCATCATTAATAATGACTCTCTCTGGATCTCTAAAAAAATAATAAACCCAAATTGTTAAAACTAAACCTATTAGACCTAAAAAATCGCTAAAACTATAAAGCACTAGAGTAATTATTCCTGCAATTACTAAAAACTTATATCCCTCTGCGTGAATTTTTGGAAATATCTTACTAAACATATTCTTCTATTTGATAATTTTTCATTAATATGTATATAAAATCGCGAAATTCAATTAATAAGATAAAATATAAGTGAGCAAAATTACCGTAAAAAACCCAATTGTAGAGTTAGATGGTGATGAAATGACCAGAATAATATGGGAATTCATTAAAAAAAAATTGATCCTTCCTTATTTAAATCTTGGAATTGAATATTACGATTTAGGAATGAAAAGTAGAGATAATACTGATGATCAAATTACAATTGACTCTGCTAAAGCAATTAAAAAAATTGGTGTGGGAATTAAGTGTGCAACAATTACTCCAGACGAAGCAAGAGTAGAAGAGTTTGATCTTAAAAAAATGTGGAGGTCCCCTAATGGAACTATTAGAAATATTATTGGAGGAACAGTGTTCAGAGAACCAATAATTTGCTCCAATATTCCAAAATTAGTTCCTTCTTGGTCTGATCCTGTAGTAATTGGACGACACGCATTTGGAGATCAATATAGAGCAACTGACTTTAAAGTTCCTGGTAAAGGAAAAATGGAAGTAAAGTGGACCTCTGAAGATGGAAAAGATGAAATTAAATATGAGGTTTTTAATTTTACCGGTCCAGGTGTAGCTCTTTCAATGTATAATTTAGATAAATCAATTGAAGATTTTGCAAGGTCTTGTTTTAGCTATGGATTAATTAAAAAATGGCCAGTTTATCTATCTACTAAAAATACTATTTTGAAAAAATACGATGGAAGATTTAAAGATATTTTTGAAGAAGTTTTCAATAACGAGTTTAAGAAAAAATTTGAAGATACTAAAATTACTTATGAACACAGACTTATTGATGACATGGTTGCGTGTGCAATGAAATGGAGTGGAAAATATATTTGGGCTTGTAAAAATTATGATGGTGATGTTCAATCTGATACAATGGCGCAAGGTTATGGATCGTTAGGCTTGATGACTAGTACGCTATTAACACCTGATGGAAAGGTGATGGAAGCAGAGGCTGCTCATGGAACTGTAACGAGACACTATAGAATGCATCAAGAAGGTAAGGAAACATCCACGAATCCTATAGCATCAATTTTTGCGTGGA
>QCNX01000011.1 GCA_003210015.1 Pelagibacteraceae bacterium AG-426-P20
TGGTTTAATTTTATTTATTTTGGTCATAATCCTAAATTAGTTCATGTTTTAAATGGTGGACTTAAAAAATGGATCAAAGAAAATAAAGAAATTACAAATGATGTTACAAATATTGAATTATCTGACTATAAAAGTTTTGAAAAAAAAGAGCTTGTAAAAAATAAAGAACAAGTTGATCTTAATATTGAAGAAAAACATTTCAAAGTGATAGATGCTAGAAGCAAAGAGAGATTTGAAGGAAAAGTCCAAGAACCAAGAAAAGGGTTAAGGAGTGGCAGTATCAAGAATTCCTTTTGTATACCCTTTAATCAATGCTTAAACGAAGACAAAACGTTTAAGAGTAAAGAAGATCTTAAGCTGATTTTTGAAACTTGTGTAAAAAATATAAAAGAAAAAAATATAGTCTTTTCTTGTGGTTCTGGAGTTACTGCGTGTGTTTTGGCACTAGCTTATTCTTTAATTAATGATAAATATCACCCTTGTATTTACGATGGCTCATGGGCTGAATACGGAATAATTAAATAAAATATGAAAAGATCAACTAAAATCATTTCAATAATATTGGTGTTTTTTCTAATCATAGCAATTGTGGTTGTTGGAAGAACAATGATTGGAAATCATTTTAAAAAGAAATTTAGTAAAAGACCTCCTCCAGGAATAATTGTAACAGAGGTAGTTAAAAAAGAATTTTCTGAAAAAATAGAAACCTTTGGGACAGCAATTTCAAAAAAAACAAAAACATTTAAGATAAAAAAAGATGATCTATTTGAAGATCTAAAATTAAAAGATTTTGTTAAAAAAGGTGAGATTTTAATAAAATTAAAAAGTGGAGATATAATAGCTCCATTCAGTGGTGTGTTAGGATACACGGGTCTAACTGAAGATATCCTTGTGTCAAATAATATAGTCATTATTACACTTGATGATAACTCTGTTATTTATTCTGATATCAAGATTCCTGAAAACTATTCTGCATCTATAAAAAAAGGACTACCAGTAGAAGTCAAATTAACTAGCTACAAAAATAGAATTTTTAATGGTGAAGTAGATTTTGTTTCAAGTAGAATTAATGCTGATACTAGAAGTTTATTATCTAGAATAAAAGTAGAGAACGAAGACTTAGAGTTAATTTCAGGATCATTGTTAGAAGTTGGAGTGAAATTTGATTTAAGAAATTCTTTAAGTGTTCCAGACACAAGTGTAATGATTGAGGGAGACAAGTCTTATGTTTACAAAATTGATGAAGAGAATATTGCTAATAAAACTGAAATAAAAACAGGTATACGAACTGATAAAAGTATAGAAATAATCTCGGGCTTAACCGAGGGCGATATCATTGTAGCTGAAGGATTAAAAAAAGTTAGACCACTTGGAAAAATAAAACCTATTAATAAATAATGTTTATTACTGAATTAAGCATAAAAAGACCAACTGTCTCTTGGGTAATGTCTCTAATCTTAATTGTTTTTGGTTTGTTTGTTTTTTGGAAATTACCAGTCAGAGAATTACCAAATGGTATACAACCACCTGTTGTACAGATACAAGTAGATTACAAATCCGCAGCAGCTTCGATTGTAGATCAAGAAGTAACCCAAGTTGTTGAAGATGTTATCGGAGGTGCTGAGGGAATAAAAAATATTGATTCTAAATCTGAAAATGGAAGAAGCACAATAAATGTAGAATTTGATACAAGTATAGACTTAGATAATGCTGCTAATGACATAAGAGAAAGAGTTGCTAGGGTTGTTGATAACTTGCCATCTGAATCTGATCCACCACAAATACTTAAAAGAGCAGCTGGTTTTACTACGACTATGTGGTTATCTCTATCATCATCAACATGGAGTGACCTTGAGTTAGGAGACTATGCTGAAAGATATTTAGTTGATCAATTCTCAAGTGTAAAAAATGTTGGGAGAATAAGAGTTGGTGGATTAAGGGAGTTGAGTATTAGAGTATGGATAGATCCTATTAGACTTGCAGCTAATGATTTAACAATTAAAGAAGTTGAAACTGCAATGCGTGGAGAGAATATAAGTCTTCCAGCTGGTACACTTGAGGCAGACAATATTGATTTAACACTTAACTTAGATAAATCATATACTGATATTAATTCAATCAAACAGCTACCTATTAAGAAAACTGGTAATAAAGTTATTTTATTATCTGATGTTGCTAACATAGAATTTGGTCCTGTTTCAGAAAAAACTCTTTTTAAAGCTCAAACTAAAGACCAAATTAATTTAAAAACTGTTGGGATTGGTATTTATGCTAGAAGTGGCGCCTCAACAGTTGAACTTTCAAATGATATTAAGAAAAAAATTGTTCAAGTTAAAAAATCTTTGCCAGAAGAGTTAGATTTAAGAGTTTCTTTCAACAGAGCAAACTACGTAGAGGCTGCTATTGAAGAAGTATATAAAACTTTATTAATTGCATTCATTTTAGTTGTATTAATCATTTATTTATTTTTAGGTAATTTAAAAGCCGTTATTGTACCAGCCATAGCTCTACCTGTTAGCCTTATAGCCTCTTTTTTAGGTTTATATATATTTGGTTTATCAATAAATATTTTCGTTCTTTTGAGTTTTATTTTAGCCATAGGGATAATAACAGATGACTCTGTTATAATGACAGATGCAATTTATAGAAGAATAGAAAATGGTGAAACTCCTTTAGTTGCAGCCTATAAAGGCTCTAAACAAATTTCTTTTGCAATTATAGCTACCACATTAATTTTAGTTGCAGTTTTTCTTCCATTGATTTTTATTGAAGGAATTTCTGGAACATTGTTTAGAGAAACAGCAATAGCCTTATCTTTTTCAATAGTTATCTCTTCTTTTGTAGCACTAACATTGTCCCCAATGCTTGCTAGTAAATTTTTACATAAAAAATCATCAAAAAAAATGTTTATTCAAAAATTTGAAAAGTTTTTCTTAAGCTTTGCAAACTTTTACAAGGAGACTTTAATTATAATTGTAAATAAAACAAAAGCTGTAAGTTTTTTTATAATCTTAATAGTTATCACATCAGTACTATTATTTAACTTTTCAAAAAAAGAGTTGTTACCCATGGAAGATCGTGGAGCCTATTTAATTATTGGTTTCACTGATGAAGGAACTTCTTTTGAATATACCCAAGAGCAAGCTCAGAAAGTAGAGGCCAGACTTCTTCCACTTCTTCAGGCTGAAGATAGTCCATATTCAAGATTTATTATGAGGGTACCTGGGTTTGGAAATTCAGCTAATTCATATAATAGTTTTATTATAATTGCTTTATTAGATGACTGGAAAAATCGAAAAAAGGGACAAGAAGTTGTTTTGAGAGAAGCAATAGGGAAAATAGTAACTTTACCTCAAGCAGTGGCCTTCCCTATTTCTCCACAATCAATAAGAGTATCTAATTACAATAAACCTGTGCAAATGGTTATTTATGGAAGTACTTATGAAGAACTTGAAGAAATACAAAAAAAAGTAATTAGGGAAATTAGATCAAATAAAAACCTTTCAAGAATAGAGTCTGATTACAATCGAAATAAACCAGAGGTTAAATTAATAATTAATAAAAACAAAGCTAAAGATTTAGGCGTTTCTACGAAATCAATAGGTGAAACACTTGAAACTCTTTATGGAGGAAAAAAAATTACAACTTTTAACAAATTAGGTAAAGAATATCCTATAATTGTTCAACAATATTTATCCGATAGAAGAAACAAAGAAGGAGTTTCAAAAATATTTGTTCGTTCAGAAACGAATGGGAAACTAATTTCTCTAGCAAATCTAGTTAGTTTTGAAGAAGAAGGTTCAGCAAAAGAACTTGCAAGGTATAATAGACAACGAGCAGTAACAATATCGGCAAATATTAATGAAGGATATACTTTGACTGAAGCAATAAAATTCTTTGAAGAAGTAATGGATGACTTAGCACCAGAAAATCAAATTACTTGGAAGGGAAAATCTGAAGAAATTAAAGAAACAAGTAATGAATTATTTATAATTTTTGCTTTAGCATTACTCACTGCATATTTGGTAATGGCAGCAACATTTAACTCTTTTATTCACCCATTTATAATTATTTTAACAGTACCATTGGCAATTTTTGGTGGATTAGTGTTTATTTTATTTCTCAATAGCTCAGTAAATATTTTTTCTCAGATTGCTTTAATTATATTGATAGGTATTTCAACAAAAAATAGTATTTTAATTGTAGATTATGCTAATCAAATTAGAGCCACAGGAAAAAGTATTGAATTAGCAGTTAAAGAAGCTTGTGCAGTAAGATTTAGACCTATCATTATGACATCACTAAGTACAATGATTGCAATGATGCCACTAGTAATAGGAAATATTGGCCCTGGAGCTGGTGAAGGCTCAAGATTAGCTGTTGGATCAACTATTTTAGGAGGAATGATAATATCAACATTTTTCACATTGTACGTTACCCCATCAATGTATTTAGCTTTAGCAAAAAATACTAATAGGATAGATGCTGTAGATATTGAGCTTAATAAGCAACTATCTAAAAAATAATATATTTATTTTTACTTAACAAATTTTTGCACTTTGAGAATTGTTTTTTATAAATTTTAGATTGATTTTCAACTCTTTTTGCTAAACCAATAACTTTTCTATTTTTTTTATAATACTTATAATTTCCCCATCCTTCGTGATAGGCAATATACTGTTTAAAAGCATCTTGAAGGGATATATTTAAAATAGAGTTTGTTTTATTTGTGTACCAGCCAATAAAATCCACACTATCTTTAAATCTAGCCCTTGTTGCAAGTTTATTGCCTGTTTCATTTTTATATTGTTCCCAGGTTCCTTTGACAGCCTGAGAATAACCAAACGAGCTAGATGGACGTTTGAAAGGAATTACTTTAAATAACTTTTGTCTGGGAGGTTTTGCTAACCAGTCAAAATCTGACTCCATTTTTATTATTGCTAATTGAATATGTATTGGTGTGCCCCACTTTTCCTCAACTTTTTTGGAATGTTTATACCAAAGATATCTTTCATCAAAAATTTTACAGCTGTCTGAGGTATTTTTAGGAATAGAAGAGCATGCAGATAATAGAAATAAAAAAATGATTAAAAAAGATTTATAATTCATAATAATTATTTATTACTTTTTAAAAACTGGTAAAGCAAAAAAAATATAAAGATAAAAAAAACTCCTAAAAAATTTCCAAAAATATCCTGATATTGAAAGCTCCTATGTGGAATGAAGATATGACATATCTCTAAAAAAATAGAAATGAAAAATAAATATATAAATAATATTTTAGCTTTATTTTTATAATATGATAATAGCCCTAAAAAAGATAAAGCTAAAAAAGCATAAACATGATTAGACGAAAAAAGTAAAAAATCCGATGTTAATTGTGGTTGTTTTTTTAAATCACCATATAGTAGCCAGCCTAAAATACTTCCTGGATAAAGATAGGTTAAAATCAGTACAATATTAGATACATGAAAGGTGCTTTTTGTGTATAAAAATATTTTTTTCATTTAACTAATAATTTTTTTTATATTAAATTAGTTTTAATAAAAATGAGTTATTTAATTTTAATAAGACATGGTCAAAGTAAATGGAACCTTGAAAATAGGTTTACAGGTTGGGTTGATGTGGATTTAACTGAAAATGGTAAATTAGAGGCAAAAAAGGCCGGTGATTTAATTAAAGAATCTAATATCGAAATTAATTATTATTATTCATCACTTCAACTAAGGGCCAATCATACTCTCAAAATCATTCAAAAATCTCTAAATGATGAGAAAAATTTCGCTAGAGCTTGGGAGCTGAATGAAAGACATTATGGTGGGCTTACAGGACTTAATAAAGAAGAAATGAGTAAAAAACTTGGCAAAGAGAAAGTACATAAGTTTAGAAGATCCTGGGATTTGAGACCAGATCCACTAGATAAAAAAAATGAATTTCATCCATTAAATATCAGCACATATAAAGATATTCCTAGTAAAAAAATACCTGACACAGAATCTCTAAAAGATACATATGAGAGAGTGATAAACTATTATGAGTCAGAGATTAAAAATAAAATCAAAAATGGAAATATATTAATATCTGCTCATGGAAATTCAATTAGAGCTTTATGTAAATACTTATTCAAACTTGATGAAGGCCAAATTTCAAAGCTTGAAATACCAACTGGCAATCCACTACTAATATATATTGATGAAGACCAAAAAATTACTACTTGTAAATATTTAGATCAGTCTCGAGCTAAAGATCTTGTAGTTTTTTAAAAATTTCAAGATTTGTAACATGATAAAATTTTAGTTTACTCTCAAATCCGTGCAATTGATTATTTTTAATCAAGTTTAACCAAATTTTAGTTATTGAAAAATTAGTTATTTTTTCATTTTTTAAAATTGATTTGTTTAATATTTGGCACCCTGTATATATAAAACTTCTACTATTTAGATTCACTAAATTATTTTCAAGACCAAAATCTCCTTTTAAATTTTTATCGAAACTTAAATCTTTGTCTGCTAATAAAAGTAAATTTTTTAATTTTTGATTAAAATAAAAATCAATCATATGATTAATTTCATAAGTATAGTCTTTATTCCAAATTGTATCAGGATTGAAAATCAAAAAATTTTCTTCATCTGATTGATCCATTAAATTTAAGATACCACCTCCTGTATCAAGAATATTATTACCATCTTCGATAACTTTAATTTCAATATCATAACTATGATCTTTAACAAATTTTTTAATCTGCTCTTTTAGGTAAAAAGAATTAATCAATATTTTATCTAAATTAAGATTTTTAATTAAATTTATACAATGATTTAAAAGAGTTAAATTTTTTATCTTTAATAGAGGTTTTGGCGTATTTTGCGTAATAGGATTTAATCTTTTGCCATATCCTGCACATAATATTAAAGCTGTATTTATTCTCATTTTAATTTAATTCATTTTAATTGTATTAAGTAAATCATTTAGATTTTTAAATTTATCATTATTTCTTGTTCTAAATTTAATTAAATTCCATGCATAAGGTATTAATCTAAGGTATTTCTTTTTTTTATCTCTAACTGCTAACCTGGTAAATATTCCAATTATCTTTAAATTTCTCAAAACAGATATTATTTCAAAATCATTTATAAAATCTTGTTTATTAATTTTCTTTTGAGATTCTATATAATATTCAATTAATTTTTTTTTAAATTTTTTTGAGGTTTTAAACCTCACATCATCAATTAAAGATGCTGGATCATAGGCTTTATTGCCAATTAAAGCATCTTGGGTATCTATAACTCCAATTTTTTTTTTAACCATCATTAAATTTGAGACATGAAAATCTCTATGAACAAATATATTGTTTTTAAAAGAAAGTTTATTAATTAAATTTTTTACAACTTTAATAAATTTCTTTTTAAAAATTTTTTTTTGAGTTTCGGTCAATTCTTTATCAATATACCATTTTGAGAAAAGCTTTGCTTCATCTAATAGAATTTTTGATTGATATATGGGAACTTTATAATTTTTCTTTTTGAAATTTTTTATTTTTCTTTGATTAATCGATTGAATTTTTACTAATAATTGAATTATCTTTTTAAAAATTACAGATTTATTTACTTTTTTTTTTTTTAATAATTTAAATATGGTCTGATTTCCAAAATCCTCTATTTCTATATAGTTTTTTGAATAATTTTCTTTAAGTAACTTTGGTGCTAAAATATTGTTTTTTATCAAAATTTTATTTACAGAATCGTAAGTTAAGAGATTTAATTTTTTATCCTTATTTGCATAAACGATGATTGAAGATGGGGTATTTTTATTATTTCTAAAAAAAATTCGTAATGAGGCATCCCCTTTGAGTCTTTTAAAATTTTTGCCAAATTTCATTTAAGTAAAAACTTTTATGAATCTGTTCTGATATTCATTTTCATATTCAAAATATAACTTGGTTACAAATTTGGGTTTTTTTTTTATTATTTGGGGCCATTCTATAAATAAGATTGATTTATCATTATTACCAAACAAATTTAAATCCTGCAATTCATCTGTTGATTTAAGTCTATAGAGATCATAATGTTTAATTGATAAACCCTCAATATTATATTCGTTCATTATATTAAAAGTAGGACTAGTAACCTCAGTTGGTTTTTGTTTAAATTTAATTTGCATGTTATTTATAAGAAATTTGACAAAAGTTGTTTTTCCGACTCCCATTTCTCCAAATAGAAAAAAAATATCTCCTTGTTTTAATTCACTGCTTAAACTATTTGCAAATTCCTGAAGTTTTTTTTCGGAAGATATATTTATTTTACTACCTTTAGTAGCGATATGCATTTGGTTTAAAAGGACCTTCAACGCCTACACTTATATAATCTGCTTGTTCTTTGGATAATTTTGTTAATTTAGCGCCAACTTTTTTTAAATGTAGCAATGCAACTTTTTCATCTAAATGTTTTGGAAGTACATATACTTTATTTTCATAATTTTTATTATTTTTCCATAACTCTATTTGAGCAATTACTTGATTTGTAAATGAAGCGCTCATTACAAAACTTGGATGTCCTGTAGCACATCCCAAGTTAACCAATCTTCCCTCTGCTAATAATATAATTCTCTTACCATTGGGTAATTCAATCTCATGAACCTGTGGTTTTACCTCTGACCATTTGTAGTTTTTTAATGCCTCCACTTGAATTTCATTATCAAAGTGTCCAATGTTGCAAAGAATTGCCCTATCTTTCATATTTCTCATATGATCTGCAGTTACAATGTCTTTATTACCTGTAGCAGTTACTACAATATCTGCTTTATCAATAGCTTCATCCATCAGTACAACCTCATAACCCTCCATCGAAGCTTGTAACGCACAAATTGGATCCGCTTCAGTCACCAATACTCTTGCCCCACTTTGTCTTAACGACGCTGCACTTCCTTTTCCCACATCTCCAAAACCAGCAACAATTGCAACTTTTCCAGACATCATAACATCTGTCGCCCTTCTAATTCCGTCAACTAAACTTTCTCTACATCCATACAAATTATCAAATTTTGATTTTGTAACCGAGTCATTTACGTTTATAGCTGGAACCATTAATGTCTTATTTTGTTCCATTTTATTTAATGCCTTAATCCCAGTCGTTGTTTCCTCCGAAACACCCTTAATATCTTTAAGTAATTCTTTATAATCATTATGCATCATTGCAGTTAAATCACCACCATCATCTAATAACATGTTTGGTTTCCAATCTTTTTTTCCTTCGATAGTTTGTTTAATGCACCAAATATACTCTTCTTCAGTTTCACCTTTCCAGGCATAAACTGGTACACCTGCCTTGGCTATTGCTGCAGCTGCATGGTCTTGGGTTGAAAAGATATTACAGGAAGACCATCTTACGTCAGCACCTAGAAAAACTAAAGTTTCTATTAAAACAGCTGTTTGAATTGTCATATGAAGACAGCCTATAATCTTTGCTCCCTTAAGTGGTTTTTTTGATCCATACTCTTCTCTTAATGCCATTAATCCAGGCATTTCGCTTTCAGCAATTGAAATTTCTTTTCTTCCAAATTCTGCTTGGGAAATATCTTTTACTTTGAAATCATCCATGGCGGGTTTTCTAACAATAATATTTTATTTAATCAATAAGTCTTTATGGTTTAGGAAAAATTACTTCTAAATTTGCACCACTTTTGTCTATCCTATTTGATGCAGTTATGGTTGCTTTGTGAAGTTCAACTAGATTTTTAACAATATTTAACCCAAGGCCTGAATGTTGGCCAAATTTATCAGGCCTGTTACTATAAAATCTTTTGAATATTTTTGATGTATCTCTTTCTTTAAATCCTGGACCTTCATCAATAATATTTACAACAACTTGATTTTTAGAATTTTTAGTTACTTTAACTTGAATATTTTGATTATGTGTACTAAATGAGATTGCATTATCTAATAGGTTAGCAACTATTTGTTCAATTCTATTTTCAATTCCATTAATAATATAATTTTTTTTACCATCATTATTATAGGAGATCTTGATGCCACTTTTAACGTGATAAATACTATTATAATCATCAACAACTGACTGAATTATTGGAATTATATCTGTCTTTCTAAATTTTTCTTTACTAAGAGCTACCTCATCTTTTAATATTTGTGAATAATCAGTAATCAATCTTTCAATTCTTTGCACATCGTGACTTAAAATGTTAATAAGTTTAATTCTTTCCTCTACTTCTTGCGTATCATTAAGAATTTCTGATGCACTTTTAAGGGATGCCAAAGGATTTCTTATTTCATGAACAAGATCTGTAGAAAAATTTTCAGCATGTGAAATTCTTTTTTGAAGTTCCAGCGTCATATCATCTAGAGACTTTGATAATAATCCTAATTCATCATTTCTTACTTTAAGATTATCAATGTTAATTTTTCTATGTTCTTTATTCTTAATCATATTGGTATAATTTACTAAATTTTGAATAGGCTTTAAAAAATATCGATTAAGTACAAAAGAAAATATTAATATTACAATTCCAACAGCAAAAGCAGTTCTAATAATGAAAGTTTTTCTTTCATCAATCGCAGCTTTTACATCGTTAGCATTTTCAATAATTGCAATATATCCAATATTTTGATCCTCTCTAAAAACATTTTTGATAGTTGTTAATTTAAAGTTATTAAATTCTTCTTGAGTAAATGTAAATGGAATTCCATTTTTTTTTGAACCCACATAATTAAAAAGAATATCTTTTAAAGATACAAGATTTTCATTACCTATATTTATATTTTTTTTCTCTGTAATCTCTTTTGTTTTTTTTTCACTCAAAATTTCTAATTCAATTATATCTAATCTTGATGAGAATGATCTTGGATCAAGGTCTAGTGTGTCTGTATCACCAATTAAATCTAAATTATTATTAAAAAAAATTACTCTATCAAGACTTTGAAAAATAAACCTTGTAGAAAATAAAAACCTTCTAATATCTTCTTCATTAAATTCAATTTTCAATCTATCTAAATTTTGAATAGTATTATTGATTATAGTAATATGATTTGATGACTTCTTTTTAATTAAATTTGGCTGAACGTTTTTTAAATATAAAAATGTAAAAGAGCCTATAATTGTAAAAAAAATAAAATTAATAAATAAAAATTTTTTTAATATAGATAAATTTTTTAAAAGATTGCTAAACATTAACTAACATTCCATCTATATCCACTTCCATATCTAGTTTCTATAGCTGAAAAATCAGGATCAACCTTTTTGAATTTTTTTCTTATTCTTTTAACATGGCTGTCTATAGTCCTGTCTTCAATGTCTGTATCTTCCCTATAAGCAATATCCATCAACTGAGCCCGTTCTTTGATTATACCAGGTCTTTTAGCAAGTTCTTTAACTAACAAAAACTCAGTTGTAGTCAGTTTTTCAGGCAATTGTTTACCATTCCATTCACACTCTAATTGGGAGGGATCAAGTTTTAGTTTCCCATGTGAAATAATGCTTTTGTTTTCTTCTATACTATTATCTACATCTTTTTTTCTTAACTGAACCCTAATCCTTTCTATTAAAACTTTGATTGAAAACCCTCCTGATTTTTTTATGAAATCGTCTGCACCAAGTTTTAATCCCAATAATTCATCAACTTCTTCGTCTTTTGAAGTAAGAAAAATTACTGGCAAAGATGTTTTTTTTCTAATCTTTTTTAATAATTCTTCACCATCCATTTTTGGCATTTTGATATCTATTACTGCAAGGTCAGGAGGTGTTCTTGTAAGACCGATTAATGCACTTTCGCCATCAATATAAGTTTGTACTTTGAATCCCTCTTTTTCTAAAGCAATACTTAAGCTGGTAAGAATATTTCTATCATCATCAACCAAAGCAATAGTTTGTTTATGCATGTATTAATTTAAAAATACTAAATTGTTCTAATTTGGGCAATAAGTTTAATTAATGAAGGGATCCCCAATTATCTCCACTATTTATATCAACAGTTAAAGGGGTAGAAAAAGAATGATAATCGCTCTGAGCTACACTGGTCATTTCTTTCTCAATTAGTTTAATCATAGCCTTTTCATCTTTTTTTGGGATTTCAAAAATTAATTCATCATGAATTTGAAGGAGAATTTTTGAATTAGAGTTTTTTTGATCTGATAGTCTCTTGTCTAATCTTATCATGGCTAATCTCATTACCTCAGAAGCTGAACCTTGGATTGGTGCATTAATCGCAGCGCGTTCTTGAAAATTTCTTACATTAAAATTTTTGTCATTAATGCCATTAAAATGAGATCTTCTTCCAAATATATTATTTACATATCCACTTTTCCTACAAAATTTTATTGTATTATCCATATAAACTTTGATTTCTGGAAATTTTGCAAAATATGAATTTAAAAATTCTTCTGCCTCATAATTAGAAACATTTATTTGTTTAGCTAACCCATATTGTGAAATTCCATAAATTATTCCAAAATTAATAGCCTTTGCCTTTCTTCTATGGTCTTGATTAACTTTTTTGATATCAATATTAAATATTTGACTAGCTGTTAATGAGTGAATATCCTCTTTATTTTTAAAAGCTTTTTTAAGTTCTTTTACATCTGCAAGATCTGCTAAAATTCTCATCTCAATTTGATTATAATCTGCAGAAATTAATAAGTGGTCCTTTTTTGCTGTAAAAGCTTTTCGTATATCTTTTCCATCCTCTGATTTTATTGGAATGTTTTGTAAATTAGGATCACTAGACGCTAACCTACCTGTTGTTGTTGCGGCAAGCAAAAATGATGTATGAACTCTTTTTGTGTTTGGGTTTATATGTTCAGGCAAAGCATCGGAATAAGTATTTTTTAATTTTGAAACCTGCCTCCAGTCTAAAATTAATTTAGGAAACTCATGTCCTTTAAATGCTAAATCCTCTAAAACACTTGCACTTGTTGCAAAACTTCCTTTTTTGGTTTTCTTTAACCCTGTTATTTTAAGATCATTATAAATTATTTCTCCTAATTGCTTTGGCGAAGCAATATTGAATTCTTTTTTTGAAATTTTAAATACCTCCTTTTCAAGTTTAAGAATTTTTTTTTCAAATTTAGCCGAAAGAGATTTTAAAAACTTACTATCAATTTCAACTCCTTCAATTTCCATAAATGCAAGAATTTTAATTAAAGGTTTTTCAAATATCTCATAAATATTTATCATTTTTTCTAATTTTAAATTTTTAAAAAATTTTTTATATAATCTAAAAGTAACATCTGCATCTTCAGCAGCATAATCTTTTGCCCTGTCTATATCTACTTCACTAAAGTTAATTTCTTTCTTGCCCGTTCCTACCATCTCTTTAAAAGAAATAGTTTTATGACCTAAATGAATTTCAGATAAGGTGTCCATGTTATGTCTATTTTTTCCTGCATCTAAAACATAAGACATCAACATTGTGTCCTCCATTGAAGAAAGAGTTATTCCATGGTTGTAGAATACAATAAAATCAAATTTTATATTTTGACCTATTTTTTTTATACTAGGATCCTCTAATAATTTTTTTAATTTTTTAATTACAGCATCTTTGTTAATGCATTTAGGTGAATTATGACCAACAGGTATGTAACATGCTTTTCCAATTTTTGAACAAAGAGAAATACCTACTAAACTAGCCTGGTGAGGATCTAATGAAGTTGTTTCTGTATCTACAGCAACTTCACCAGCCTCCTCAGCTTCTTCTATCCATTTATCAATTTGATCTAAACTGCTAATTAAATGATAATTTTTATTATTTATTGTTTGTTGCTTGTCAAGATTTTGAGATTCTATCCTATCACTATCTAATTCAGGTTCCCCATACGCAGAAATTGCAGAGCTTAACAATCGGTTAAACTCCATTTCCCTTAAAAATTTATATAATTTTTCTTTATCTATATTTTGTAATTTAAATTCACTTAATTCTCTATTTACTGGAGAGTTGTGATCTAGAGTTACAAGTTTTTTGCTAATTAAGGCTTTATCTTTATTCTCTAATAAAGTTTCTCTTCTTTTATTTTGCTTAATCTCATGAGCGAATTTAAGTAAATTTTCTAGAGTACCATATTTATTTATCAGTTCTGCAGCTGTTTTAACACCTATCCCGGGAACACCAGGAACATTATCACTGCTGTCTCCTGCTAAAGATTGAACATCAATCACTTTTGATGCATCCACACCAAATTTTTTAACAACATCCTCATCAGTTATAAATTTGCTTTTCATAGGGTCAAAAATTCGGACCCCTTTTTTATAAAGTTGCATCAAGTCTTTGTCTGATGAAACAATTGTAACTTTTGCACCCATTTTTAAAATTTGATTAACATAAGTAGCTATTAAATCATCTGCTTCATAATTAGGAAGATCAACAGAAGGCAAATTGAATGCTAAAACCGACTTTCTGATATATTCAAATTGTGGAGCCAAATCATCTGGTGCTTCTGACCTATTAGCTTTGTAATCACTATAAATTTCATTTCTAAAAGTTTTTCTTGCTGAGTCAAATATTACTGCAAAATGTGTTGGTTTTTGTAAGTTTTGTTTAGATTTTGAGTCCTCTAATAATTTAAACAACATACTGCAAAATCCGCTTACAGCTCCAGTTGGTAACCCATCACTTTTTCTCGTCAATGGTGGTAAAGCATAATAAGCTCTAAAAATGTATCCAGAACCATCAATTAAATAAAAGTGATCTGTTTTTTGAATTTTATTCATGAAATATAATTAAATATTACAATGCTAACATAATCTGTATATAAAAAAATGTACTTACGTTTATTATAACAATTATAAGTAGATTATTTTTAATATTTTGAGTATTATTTAACAATGGAATTAACAAAAAATCTTACACAAGCTAAACTAATTAAATCTATGGTTGTCGTGATTCTTGGTTCGATAGCACTAACTATATCAGCTAAAATCAAAATTCCTTTCTATCCAGTTCCTATGACTATGCAAACATTTGTTGTATTATTTTTAGGAATAAGTTTGGGGCATAAAATTGCACTAGCTACAATAGGACTTTATTTAATTGAAGGTATTGCAGGACTTCCTGTATTTTCAAATTCTCCTGAAAAAGGTGTTGGATTAGTTTACTTTACTGGACCAACTATGGGTTACTTAATTGGTTTTTTAGCAGCTTGTTACTTGGCTTCCAAAATAAAAGTTAATGATAATTTTTTTGTAATTTTATTTAAATTAATTGTCGCAACTTCGATAATCTATATTTTGGGTCTAATTTGGCTCGGAACACTTATTGGATGGGATAAGCCAATTTTTACTTTGGGTGCAAAACCTTTTTTATTAGCTGAAATTTTTAAAATAATTTTACTAAGTTTATTAACAAAAAAAATTATAAAATTTAGAAATTTTATTTAGGAGATCTTTTAGATAGAATTCTTTGAAGAGTTCTTCTATGCATTTTCAATCTTCTTGCTGTTTCAGAAACATTTCTATTACATAATTCAAATACTCTATGAATATGTTCCCACTTAACTCTATCTGCCGACATTGGGTTTTCCGGAGGAGCAGCCTTTTTAGAAGGATCTGCCAACAGAGCTTTTTCCACATCCTCTGCATCCGCAGGTTTTGCTAAATAATCAATAGCACCCTCTTTAATTGCCGCCACAGCAGTTGGAATGTTTCCATATCCTGTAAGCATAATAATTCTACTTTGAGAATTGGATGATTGTATCTCTTTTACAACTTCCAAGCCATTTCCATCAGCTAATCTAAGATCCACTACTGCAAACCCTAGTTTTTTTGATTTAACAGCTCCTATTCCTTTTTGTACACTTTCAGCTTGAATAACCTCAAAACCTTTCTTTTCCATTGCTCTGGCTAACCTTTCTCTAAAAGGATTATCGTCATCTACAATTAATAAGGATTTATTCTCAAAATTGCTTAGATTTTGCAAAGGTATTTCGTTTTTCATTAGAATAATATGGTGGTTTTTTTCCACAATTCAATAGGTAATTATTTGCTTTACATTGAATAACTATTGAATTAATTGCTGCAATTACTAAAGTTTTTTATTTAAAAAGACTTTTTTTTGTTAAATTTTTTTGGGGGGCATTTTAAATGCAAAAATTTAAGTCAGTTGAAGAATTAATAAATCAACTGAAACCAGATAAACCGGTTTATTGTATCAGAAAGAAATCAATTCTTTCTGCGTCAAATTTTTTTCAAAAAAAATTTCCTGGTAAAATTTTATATGCAGTCAAAACAAACCCACTACCTGAAGTAATTAAAACTTTAATTGAAAGTGGAATTGACCAATTTGATGTTGCCTCGATTGAAGAGATTAAAGCCGTAAGAAAATTTAGTCAAAAAGCTAAATGTTCTTATATGCATACAGTTAAAAGTAAAGAAAGTATTGCTGAAGCTTATTTCAAATATGGAATTAAAACATTTGCATTAGATACAAAAGATGAATTAATTAAGATTATCAAAAGTACTAGTGGTGCAAAAGATCTTGAATTATTTGTAAGAGTATCTGTTTCTAACGAACATGCAGAAATTGATTTATCGAAAAAATTTGGAGCATTAAATTCAGAGGCATCTGGTTTATTAAGATTGGCCAAACAACATTCAAAAAAAATTGGTTTGAGTTTTCATGTTGGCTCACAATGCATGCACCCTATTTCTTATGCAAAAGGAATTACAGAAATCGGAAATATAATAAAAAAAACAAAAATTATTCCAGATTATATTAATGTTGGTGGTGGTTTCCCAACAATCTATCCTGACTTAATTCCACAATCTTTAAATAATTACTTCAATGAAATCGAAAAAAGTTTAGAAAATTTAAAAATTAACAATTTGCCGGAGATAATTTGTGAACCTGGAAGAGCATTAGTTGCTGAAAGTGGTTCTACAATAGTGAGGGTCAATCTTCGAAAAAAACAAAAACTTTATATTAACGAGGGAACATATGGCACACTTTTTGATGCAGGTACCCCGAACATCGTTTTTCCCTCAAAAATGATTAAGGACACATCCAACAAGATTATTTCAAAAAAAATAACTGCATTTGATTTTTATGGCCCAACATGTGATAGCATGGATTATATGAAAGGTCCTTTCTTACTTCCTAATAATATAAAAGAAAATGATTATATCGAATTAGGTCAGTTAGGTGCTTATGGTTTAACATTTAGAACTCAATTTAATGGTTTTTATTCAGATGAAATTTATGAAGTTGATGACGGCCCAATAATGAGCCTTTACGATAAAGAAAATAAAAAGGCTACTTTGGTAGCTTAATGTCAGATAATAAAAATTTAGGCCATAATAGTAAAAAAGATTTTCTTAAAAGTCCGGTTGAACATATTGACATTACCTCATTCGACTCTAGAAAAATAATTTCATCAATGGAAAAAATGTCTTTTGTTTCAAGAGAAACAGCCAATGCTGCTAACATTTATAACGAAATGTTAAAAGACAAAGAATGTACAATTTTTTTAACTTTAGCCGGTTCAACTTCAGCAGCTGGATGTATGAATATCTATAAAGATCTTATAAAATACAATATGGTGGATGCTATAATTGCTACTGGTGCATCTATTATTGATATGGATTTTTTTGAAGCTTTAGGATTCAGGCATTATCAAGGTTCTCAATTTCAGGATGATACAGAATTAAGAAAAAATTATATTGATAGAATTTATGACACTTATATTGATGAAGACGAGCTACAAATTTGTGATAAAAAAATTTGTGAAATAGCTGATAGCCTAGAGCCTAAAAGTTATACCTCGAGAGAATTTATTAAAGAAATTGGAAAATACCTTAAAAAAAACTCAATTAAAAAAGACTCATTAATCGAAACCGCTTATGACAATAATGTTCCTATTTTTTGCCCAGCATTCACGGACTCTAGCGCTGGGTTTGGTCTTGTAATTCATCAGGAAAAAAATCCAAATAATCATATAACAATTGACTCGATCAGAGAATTTAGGGAATTAACTGAAATTAAAATCCAATCAAAAGGTTCTGGTTTATTTATGGTTGGTGGGGGTGTCCCAAAAAATTTTATTCAGGATACTGTGATATGTGCCGAACTTTTAGGTAAAGAGGTTGATATGCACAAATATGCAGTGCAAATAACTGTTGCTGACTCAAGAGATGGCGCCTGCAGCAGTTCAACGCTTAAAGAAGCTAGTTCATGGGGTAAAGTTGATGTTACAAAAGAACAAATGGTTTTTGCGGAAGCTACAAGTGTATTACCTTTAATTGCAAGCGACGCTTACCATAGAGGTGAGTGGAAAAATAGAAGTAGAAAAAACTTTACAAAAATTTTTGGATAGAAAATTGCATTACCTCTCAAATAAAAATGGTTTTCTGGGAATTGATAATAAATTTAATTTTAAAGAAAAAGTTATCATAATTCCCTTTGGTTTAGAGAAAACAGTTAGTTATGGAAGTGGAACAAAAAATGGTCCTAAAGAAATAATCAAAGCATCCCATCAAGTTGAATTATACGATGAAGAACTTAATTGTGAGCCGTATAAAAAAATTGGAATTAAGACATTAAAACCTTTTAAGATTGATAAAAATATAAATAAAGCTCTTAAGAAAATGTCTAGCATTAATAAAAAAATTTTAGATAAAAAACTTTTTCCTATGACTTTTGGAGGAGAACACTCAATAACACCTGGATGCCTGGAACCTTTTGTAAAAAAATATGAAAAAATTTGTCTTTTACATTTTGATGCTCATGCAGATTTACGAAATAGTTATAGCGGAGAAAAATTTTCTCACGCTTCAGCTATAAGAAGATGTTTGGATCACAAAAATGTGTCTGTTATTTCATTTGGCATACGAAATATTTCCAAGGAAGAAATACCTTTTTTAAAAAAAAATAGATCTAGAGTGAATATTTTTTGGGCCAAAGATAAAGCGAAGTGGAATTTTCAAAAATTTAAAAATTTAATTAAGAATAAAACTGTATACCTTACTTTTGATGTGGATGGTTTAGACTCAAGCATAATGCCGGCAACTGGAACTCCTGAACCAGGAGGATTATTTTGGGACGAAACATTAAATATAATAAAAATTGCAGCAAAAAATTCTAATATTGTTGGGGCAGATATTAATGAGCTTGCTCCAATAAAAGGTTTTAACTCATATAATTTTTTAGTTGCTAAGTTAGCTTATAAAATTCTATCTTATAAATATTTATATAAAATTTAAACTGGTTTAAATTTTTTAAGAAGTAACCTAAAAGGAATTAGCATTAATAAAGTGATTAAAATTTTTATTGTTAAATCTCCCAATGATAGAGTAACCCAAGGAACTCCAGTTGCATAAAAGGAAATTGAAAAAAATAAAAATGTATCTACAATTGATCCCAAAATTGATGAGGTAAGTGGTGCAACATACCATTTTTTTTTTCTTAAATTATCAAAAATTTGCACATCCAATAGTTGAGCTACTAAAAATGCAGTACCAGAACCAATGGCAATTCTAATAGATATTAAATCAGCAAAATTTGTTGAGAATAAAAGTGTAAAGCTTATTCCTAAGGTAAAACCGATATAAACTATTTTTCTTGCTACTTCTTTGCCATAGGATCTATTAGCAAGATCAGTGATTAAAAAAGCAACTGGATAACTCAATGCTCCATAAGTTAAAATTTTTTCTAAACCGTAGTGATTAATTGGAAACTGTACCAAATAATTAGAAGTTAGAACAACAGCTCCCATCATAAATGAGAGTGATAAAAATAACCTATTCATTAAGCAGATTTAGATTGGACTATTTTTTTTTGAAATGGAGATTTAACTAGTAAATTTTTTTTTAATTTTTTTAGTCGAGGAGATAAATTCTTATTTTTAACGGTTTTCAAGAATTCATCAAAACTACCTTTTTTGTCAACTGATCTAACACCGGCATTACTAACTGTTAATTTCAGACTTCTCTTTAGTAGCTCGCTTGTAAATTTTACTTTTTTTAAGTTAGGTAGAAATCTTCTTTTAGTCTTATTATTTGCATGACTAACATTATGACCTTTCATAGGATTTTTTCCAGTTAGTTCACATTTTTTTGGCATAATAATTCCGTCTGTATAAAGTGAGATTCTGATCGCGTCAAGTTTATAAGATTTAAGTTAACCTTTTTTTCCTATTATTTCTGTATAATTCTTAACACCATCTTTTACTAATATTTCTTTAAGCTCTTTTTTAATCATATTAACTATATTTGGACCCCTAAAAACCATGCCTGTATACAGTTGAATATAATTTGCACCTGCTAAAAATTTTTCATAAGCACCTCTGCCTGAATCTACTCCTCCCACACCAATTATTTTAACTCTTCCTTTTAGAATTTTATAAAATTTATTAATCAATTTTGTGGATTTATTTTCAATTGGTTTGCCCGACAACCCTCCTTTTTGATGTTTTTGAATATTATTCAAAGTTTCTCTACTTGAATCTGATGAATTTGAAATAATGATTACTTCAATGTTATTATTTAAAAGTACTTCACAAATCTTATGTATTTCTTGATCTTCAATATCTGGTGATACTTTTACAGCAATTGGAATTTTTGAATTTAAAATTTTTTTTTCTTTATCTATAGTTTCTAACAATTCATTTAGCTTTGTTTGTTCATGAAAATTTCTTAAATCTTTGGTGTTCGGAGAAGAAATATTTACAGTAATGTAATCTGCTACCTCATAAAAAGTTTTTTAAACATTCAATATAATCATTGAGTCTATTTTCTGTATCTTTATTAGGCCCAATATTTATCCCCAGTAATCCAATTTGCCTATTTGATTTTATTCGGTCTAAAACGTTTTTAGCACCATAATTATTAAAACCAAGTCTATTAATTAAAGCTTCATCTTCTACAAGTCTAAAAACTCTAGGTTTAGGATTTCCGTATTGTTTTAATGGTGTAACTGTACCGACCTCAACAAAACCAAAACCCAATTTAAATAGAGAATTATAAACCTCAGCATTCTTGTCAAATCCTGCTGCCATACCGATTGGGTTATTCAGAACTTTATTAAACAATTTTGTTTTAAATAAAGGGTTGTCTTTATCTTCATCTAAAATATTTGGAACAAAGTTGAGTCTTAAAGATTTAATTGCCAAATTATGAGCTGTCTCAGGATCTAATTTAAAGATTAAGGATCTTAAATTTGAAAACATTATTTAATTTTATTAATTATAAGGTCTTTTGTTTCTTTAACACCAAAAAAACTTATAAAAAAACCCATTCTTGGACCATTTTCATCACCAAATACAACTTCATAAATCAATTTGAACCAATCTCTAAGTTTTTCGGTATATCCATTTTCTTTACCAACTGAATAAATTACTGTCTGTATATCCTCTGGAGACATTTTATCATTACACTTATCGAGAGACATTACTAAAGCTTCTAAAGCTAATTTTTCTTCTTTATTTGGTTTTTTATATTTTTTTTGTAATTTGATAACATCTTTGAAATATTTAATTGCATAACCAACTAAATTATCAAATATAGGATGATCTTTTTCAGAAATATTTGTTTTATATTTTTTGACAAATTTCCATAAAAGATCTTTATTGTCAGCATTACTTGTTTCAACAAGGTTCAATAACATCGAAAATGACATAATCATATTTTCCTTTGGTATTTTGCTATTATGAACGTGCCATACTGGGTTCATTAGTAATTGTAATTCGTCTTGAGTTTTTGCTTTTTCAATAAAATCTAAATATTCATCAACAGCTTTTGGAACTATTTCTTTATAAAGTTTCTTTGCTCTTTTAGGGTTTTGATACATATATAGTGATAAACTTTCTGGAGAGGCATATTGAAGCCACTGATCTATTGTAATTCCATTACCCTTAGATTTTGAAATTTTTTCTCCTTTTTCATCCAGAAATAATTCATATGCAAAACCTGATGGATTTGTTTTTCCAATTAATTTAATTATTTTTGAAGATAAAATTGCACTTTCTATAAGATCTTTTCCGTACATTTCAAAATCAATATCTAAAGCGTACCATCTCATCGCCCAATCAACTTTCCATTGTAATTTGCAATTACCATCAAGAATACTTGTCTCCAATTCTTTTCCATTATTATCAAAAATTATTTTGGATTTTTTTTTATCTATTTTTTTTACTGGTATCTCTAAAACATTTCCTGTTTCTGGACATATAGGCAAAAATGGACTGTAAGTTTTTTGACGTTCTTTACCTAGAGTTGGCAGTATAATATTCATAATCCCATCATAATTTTCTAAAATAGTTTGAAGAGAAGAATTAAAGAAACCTGATTTATATAAAAAAGTTGAACTTTTAAAATTGTATTGAAAATTAAAACTATCTAAAAATTTTTTTAACATTTCATTATTATGCTCACCAAAGCTTTTAAACTTATTAAAAGGATCAGGAACTTGCGTGAGTGGTTTGTGTAAATTTTTTTCTAATAAATCTTTTTGGGGAACATTATCTGGAACTTTTCTTAATCCATCCATATCATCAGAAAATGTAATTATTTCTGTGGGTAGATCTGACAGTTGATTTAACGCATTGACCATCATAGATGTTCTGGCAACTTCACCAAAGGTTCCAATATGAGGAAGTCCACTTGGACCATAACCAGTCTGTAAAGTTATTTTGCCCTTTTTTTCAATTATAGCTTTTCTTTCTCGAAGCATTTTTTTTGCTTCAACAAATGGCCATGCGCTTGTTTTTTCAAAATTATCTTTTTTAATCATGAATAACTCAAATAAAATCTTAAATTAGTGATTTAGCTAATTCTTATAGAGTTGAAATTTATTTACCATAAAATAATGTTCTTTCAAAATGTCTAATTATAAAACCGTTTTTTTTACACTTGGTATTTTGCAAATAATTCTTGGGGTATTTATGTTTATTCCAATTATAGTTCAATTTATCTATTTAGAAATTGACTCTTCATTTTTTGGCGCATCTATTGTTACAATTATTTTTGGTATCTTATTTTTTTTATCTAACTTAGATCATGATAAAAAGCTAACTTTACAACAAGCCTTTCTTCTTACAGCTTTATCATGGTTAAGTATTGCAATCTTTGGTTCTTTGCCCTTTATTTTTTCAGATTTGGATTTCTCATTTACTAATGCTTTTTTTGAAAGTATGTCAGGAATTACAACCACTGGATCAACTATCATCTCAAATTTGGATGAAATGCCAAGAAGTATATTGCTTTGGCGTGCCATACTTCAGTGGTTAGGTGGTATAGGGATAATAATTATGGCAATAACATTGATGCCAATAATGAATGTTGGAGGAATGCAATTATTCAAAGTTTCAAATAATGATTCATCTGAAAAAATATTACCAAAATCGAAAGAAATAGCACTTCGTCTAATTTATATTTATTCATCTTTAACGTTTTTATGTGGAGTAACTTATAAGATTTTTGGAATGAATTTTTTTGATAGTTTAACACATTCTATGACTACAATAGCAACAGGTGGATTTTCTAATTACAATGAGTCCATTGGTTTCTTCGATAGTGTTTCAATTGAAATTTCAGCAATGATTTTTATTATCCTGGGAAGCTTGCCCTTTATTGCATATATAAAATTTGTTAGTGGGGACAAAAAAGTATTAGTCAATGATACTCAAATTAAAACTTTTTTTAAAATAATATTTTATAGTATATTTATTCTTTCAATTTATTTATTAATAGACACATCATCAGAACTAAATTTAAGAACAGTATTCTTTAATATAATTTCAATATTGACTGGAACTGGTTATGTTAATGCAGAATTTGATACTTGGGGCAGCTTTACATTAGTTTTGTTTCTAGGATTGATGTTTATAGGTGGTTGTGCTGGATCAACAACTTGTGGTGTTAAGATATTTAGAATTCAAATATTATATTTATTTATTATGAATCAACTTAAAAAAATAGTTTATCCAAAAGGTGTTTTTGTTTTAAAATATGATCAAAATCAAATAGATAATAAATTTATATCGTCTGTTATTTCATTTATTTATATGTATTTAGTAATATTCTTTATTTTAACTGCTTTATTGTCTTTAAGTGGCTTAGATTTTATTACATCTATCTCTGGTGCCGCAACATCAATTTCCAATGTAGGCCCTGGTTTAGGATCAACAATTGGTCCAAATGGCGATTTTTCATCTCTTCCTGATGTTTCAAAATGGATTCTTACTTTAGGGATGATATTGGGAAGACTTGAATTATTTGCAATACTTGTATTATTCTTACCTTCTTTTTGGAGAAATTAAATATGATTGAAATTAAAAAACAATCTTTATCTGAAACCTTCTCAATATATTTTGATAAAAGGATGTTAAAAATTTTATTATTAGGGTCAATCTCAGGTTTTCCTTGGGTACTTATTGGAAGTAGTCTAAGTTTATGGCTCAAAGAGGACGGTCTTAGTAGATCTACAATTGGCTGGGCTGGTTTGATATTTGGTGTGTATGCATTTAATTATTTATGGGCACCATTAGTAGACCGAATACAAATACCATTTCTAACAAAAAAAATTGGGCATAGACGAGCGTGGATTGTATTAATGCAATTAATAATTTTGGCTTCTCTAGTTTTGTGGAGTTTAATTAATCCCACTGAAAATTTAGCATTGGTTATTACAGTTGGACTTTTGATTGCCATAGCCTCTGCAACACAGGATATCACAGTTGATGCTCTTAGGATTGAACAAATTGGTGAAAATGAGGGAAAATCTATGGCTGCTGGAGCTGCTATGGCTGTAGTTGGATGGTGGAGTGGATATAAATTAGGTGGAGTAATTGCTTTATTTTCAGCTGAACACTTTCAAATGTTAGGTTTTGAAAATTATTGGCAAATCACTTTTTTAATTCTTGGTATTTTAATTATTCTCATGAATATTGGACTCATGTTTATTGGCGAACAAAATTCAGAGGAAAGAAAAGTCAAACAAGCCTTGAATGATAAAATTATTTCCGAAAAATTAGGAAACAAAAATATTTTTTCTAATTTAATGACCTGGATTGGTGGCACTTTAGGCGGGCCAATAATTAGTTTTTTCAAAAAAAATGGGTTCTCTATAGCTATTGGTATTTTAGGATTTGTTTTTTTATTTAAAGTTGGGGAGGCTTTCTTAGGAAGAATGTCTATTATTTTTTACAAAGAAATTGGATTTAGTAAATCTGATATTGCAATTTATTCTAAAACTTTAGGTTGGATCACAACTGTTATTTTTACTCTTCTTGGTGGACTTTTTGTTATTAGATCTGGTGTTTTAAAAGCGATGTTTCTCGCAGGAATTATTATGGCTTGTACCAACTTATTATTCAGTGTTCTGGCTTGGAGTGATAAATCAGAATTATTGTTTGCAATTGCTGTAATATTTGACGATATTGCAGCTGCATTTGCGACCGTAGCTTTTGTTGCATTTATTTCCTTACTAGTAGACAGAGCTTATACTGCTACGCAATACGCTCTTCTTGCCTCTATTGGAACTGCTGGAAGAACAACTCTTGCATCTTCTTCGGGGGCACTTGTCGATTGGTTAAACGGTAATTGGGGATTATTTTTTATCTTAACAGCATTAATGGTGATTCCATCCTTGATTATCTTATGGTTAATGAAAAATAAATTAAAATTAAGTGAAAAATAATTTTTTTAATAAACCAATTGAAAATGTATATTCAAAACCCAATTTAAGGTCTGAGGTATGTACCCAAATTTTATATGGTGAAAAATTTAAAATAATTTCAAAAAATAAGAATTGGATTCAAATTAGGACAAATTTTGACAACTATTCAGGTTTTATCAAAAATAATATTTTTAAAAAATCATTTAAATCCTCCCATAAAATCTATTCTAGTAAAAGTTGGATATACAAAAAAGTTAAGTCTAATTTTATAAAAA
>QCNX01000012.1 GCA_003210015.1 Pelagibacteraceae bacterium AG-426-P20
ATACTTTAGTTGAAAATTCACCGATGTATGACCGTAAATGGAAAAAAGCTAAATTACCTAAAAAAAATAAATTTAAAAAAGAGAGTCTTAAAAATTTAAAAATTATTGATGTTTTAAAGAAAATCTTGTCAAATCCAAATGTTTGTAGCAAAGAGTGGATTTGGCAACAATATGATCATACAGTTATGGGTGACACTATACAGAAACCTGGTGGAGACTCGGGAGTTGTGAGAGTTCATGGAACCAATAAAGCTGTTGCTGCATCTGTAGACTCTTCTGCTGTGTATTGTTGGGCGCATCCTTTGTCAGGTGGAAAACAAGTTGTTTGTGAAAGTTTTAGAAATTTAATTTCTGTTGGCGCAAAACCAATTGCTATTACTAATTGTTTAAACTTTGGTAGTCCTGAAAATGAGGAAAATATGGGTGAGTTTGTTGAATGTGTACAAGGAATTGGTGAAGCATCTGAATATTTAAAATTTCCAGTAGTTTCTGGAAATGTATCTTTTTATAATCAAACGAAGGAAACAGGTATTAAACCTACTCCATCCATTGGGGGTGTTGGTTTAATTAAAGATTATAATAAAATGATTACAATGGATTTCAAAGAAGTTGATAATATTGTTTTGATAATTGGAAAAACTGAGGGACATATTGATCAAAGTTTATTTGCAAGAAATATTTTGGATGAAAAAAATGGACCCCCGCCAGAAATTAATCTTTTTAATGAAAAAAATAATGGGGAAACTTTATTAAAATTGATAGATACTGGTTATATCAAAAGTGCTCATGATGTATCAATTGGAGGGATAATTACTGCTGTTGCAAAGATGTGTATTAGAGGAAACAAGGGTATTAATCTTAAAAAACCTAAATATCTAATTAATGAAGTTGAATATTTTTTTGGTGAAGATCAAGGTAGATATGTAATTGAAGTTAATAAAGAAAGTCTAAAAAAAGTGACAGAAATTTTAGATAAAAATGCAGTTCATTACGATGAACTTGGAATAATCAATGAGGATCAACTATTTTTTAACGATAAGACAAAAGTATCAATTGACGAATTAAGAACATCTAATACAAGTTGGTTAATAAACTATATGAGTAAATAATGGCTATGAATTTAAAAGAAATTGAAAGCTTAATTAAAGAAGCTTTATCTGATGCTAAAGTTGAAATTCAAGATTTAGCTGGTGATGGTAATCACTATTCAGCAACTATAACTTCTGCTCAATTTTCAGGTAAAAGTAAAATTGAACAACATAAAATGGTATATAATTCTCTTAAAGGAAAAATGGGAAATGAATTACATGCCTTAGCAATTAAAACAAAGGAACAATAATGGATGACAAAATAAAAAATTTAATTCAAAATCATATTGATAATAATGAAGTTTGTTTATTCATGAAAGGAACACCAGATGCTCCTCAGTGTGGATTCTCAATGGCTGTAACAAATATGTTGAAACTTCTTGAAGTAAACTTTCATAGTGTAAATGTTTTGGAGGATCAAAACGTTAGAGAAGGTATAAAGATTTTTAGTGATTGGCCTACAATACCTCAACTATATATTAAAAAGGAATTTGTTGGCGGTTGTGATATAGTTAAAGAGATGTACGAAAATGGTGAACTAAAAAAAACTCTTGAAGCTAAGGGGATTAATTTTAAAAAATAGACTTATCTTGAATAGTATTCAATAACTAAGTTAGGCTCCATAATAATTGGATAAGGCACTTCTTCAAACTTTGGTACTCTAACAAATTTTAATTTTTTATTTTTTTCATCCATTTGAATATATTCTGGAGTTTCTCTTTCCTTGCTAGCTAAAGCTATATCAATTATAGCTAATTGTTTTGATTTATCTCTAATTTCAATTGAATCTTCTTCTTTAACAACATAACTCCCAATATTTACTTTTTTTCCATTAACTTTAACATGGCCATGATTTATTAATTGTCTTGCAGAAAAAATTGTAGTTGCAAATTTTGCTCTATAAATAATGGCATCTAATCTTCTTTCTAAAAGACCAATTAAATTCTCACTTGTATCTCCCTTAAGCATTGAAGCTTTTTTGTAAATATTTCTAAATTGTCTCTCGTTAATATTACCATAGTAGGCTTTTAATTTTTGTTTAGCTTGTAATTGAATACCATAATCAGAAGGTTTACCTTGTCTTGATTGTCCATGTTGACCAGGGCCATAGGCTCTAGTATTAAAAGGACTTTTAGGTCTACCCCATAAGTTAACTTTTAATCTTCTATCTACTTTGTGTTTAGAGTTTAATCTTTTAGTCATTCGAATATGGCGGTTATAAACTCACACATCAGTTTGTCAATCAACGTTTTTTACCTAAACTTGCAAATATACCTGATAATATACGTGCTTCTTTATCTGAAAGGTCCATTTTATAAAAAATATTTCTTAAATTTTCCAGCATTTTTGGTCTCTTTTCTTTTGGTCTAAAGAAATTTATTTCGTCTAAATTTTTTGTACAAAGACTTAACATTAATTGAATTTCCTTTTTGCTCGCAGATTTAATTTTTTTCGATTTTTTAAATGGAATATTTTTTAATTTCATCAAGCTCGATACATATTGTGCTATAATAATAAGACTGTGAGATAAATTTAGAGACCTAAACTCAGGATTTGTAGGTATTTGTAGAGTATAATTTGCATAACTAACTGCATCATTTGATAAACCTGATGCTTCTGGGCCAAATAAAAAACCAATTTTCTTTTTAAAATTTATTTTTTTTAAATCATCCAAGTTAATATGTTTAATATTTTTATTCCTAAATCTTGCTGATGTAGCTATAACAATATCAATTTTACTTAGAGCTTTTTCTAAATTATCATATTTTTTACTTTGATTTATAATATCTTTAGCTCCTACAGATGTTGCTAAGATTTTGTCATTTGGAAAGATAGGTTTAGGATTGATTAAAACTAATTTCTTAAAATTAAAGTTTTTGATTGCTCTAGCACATGCACCAATATTTTCTGATAACTGAGGTTTATGTAAAATAAAAGAGATATTGTTTTTACTCATCTACTTACTTGCAGGAGCATTATCTTTAAAAAGTTTATAATCTAAACTATCAATTAATGCTTTAAATGAAGCGTCAATTATGTTTGTGGATACACCTATAGTAAACCAATTTTTTCCTTTAGAGTCTGTGCTTTCAATTGATACCCTAGTAACAGCTTCAGTTCCTGTGTTTAAAATTCTAACTTTATAATCAACCAACTTCAAATCTTGCAAATACTTCGAGTATTTAGCCAATCGATCAACATTTCGTCTTATAGCATTATCTAAAGCATTGACAGGTCCATTACCTTCTCCTTCACAAATAATTTTTTCTCCATCAACTTCTAATTGAGCTTTTGCAGATGAAATTATTTCACCAGATTTATTTTTTTTTACTGAAACGTCATATTCATTAATCGATATGTACCTAGGTATTTCTCCAATAATTCTTCTAGCTAATAATTCAAATGATGCATCAGCTCCGTCATAGCTGTAACCAATGAATTCTCTATCTTTAACTTCATCTAATAATTTTTTTATTCTAGGATCGTTTTCTTCAATATCAATTTTTATACTCTTTAATCTTGAAATTATATTTGATTTACCTGACTGATCAGAGACAACGATATTTCTTGTATTGCCAACCTCTTCAGGATTTATATGTTCGTAAGTTTTTGGGTCTTTTTGAACAGCAGATACATGAAGTCCACCTTTATGAGAAAAAGCAGCAGCCCCTACATAAGGTAAATGCTGATTGGGTTTTCTATTTAGAATCTCATCTAGTAGTCTTGAACAATCAGTCAAATTTTTAATATTTTTAGATTTTATTCCAACTTCAAATCTAGATGAAAAATCCTTTTTTAAAAAAAGCGTTGGAATTAATGACATTAAATTTGCATTACCACATCTTTCTCCTAATCCATTAATAGTACCTTGAATTTGTCGAACACCTGATAAAACTGCAGCTAAGGAATTTGCTACCGCATTACCAGTATCATTATGAGCATGAATACCTAAATTTTTACCTGGAATAACTTTTGACACTTCAGATACTATTTTTGAAACTTCATGTGGAAGTGTTCCTCCATTAGTATCACATAGCACTATCCATCTTGCTCCCTGATCATATGCTGATTTAATACATGAAAGTGCATATTTTGGATTTGATTTATAGCCATCAAAAAAATGTTCTGCATCAAACATAAATTCTTTTTTAGCCTTGATAAAATGTTTTGCACTTTCACTGATATTTTCCAAATTTTCTTCATTAGTAATTGAAAGGGCAATATCAACATGAAAATCCCATGACTTTCCGACCAAACATACTGCAGGTGTATTTGAATTCATTAATGCTGATAATCCTGTATCATTTTCTGCACTTCGACCTGATCTTTTTGTCATTCCGAAACATGTGAGTTTGGAATTTTTAAAATTATGTTTTTTTTGAAAAAACTCAGTATCAGTTGGATTAGCTCCAGGCCAACCAGCCTCAATGTAATCAACACCAAGATTGTCGAGGGCTAAAGAAATTTTTTCTTTATCTTCAATAGAAAAATCCACTCCTTGTGTTTGTGCACCATCTCTCAGTGTTGTATCAAAAATATATAATCGCTCTTTGCTCATTTAAATTTCCAAAGTGTTTTACCATCTTTATCTTCTATTAAAACACCTTTATCCAAAAGTTCGTCTCTAATTCTGTCAGCTTCCTTGTAATCTTTAGCAGCTCTAGCTTTATTTCTTAAATCTATTTTGTTATTTATCTCTAACTCACTTATTGAAGCTTTGTTTTTTTTATAGTTTTCCCATTGTTTATTATCTTCATTTAATAAACCTACAAATTTACATGCTGAAATAAATAGTTCTTTGTCTTTGCCCTTATTAGAACTTTCATAAAGCTTATGAAGATTGGCAATATATCCAGGAGTATTTAAATCTTCATATAATGGTTTTAAAACTTCTTCTGTTAATTGGACAGATTTTACATCTGCTGAATAAACACGATACCATTTATCTAAAGTATTTTGACAATCGTTTATTAATTTATCATTCCAATCTAGCGGCTGCTTATAATGTGCACTCATAAGAGCTAATCTCAAAACTTGTCCACTAATCTTGTTTCTAAAATCTTTTATTTTAAGAATATTACCTTGAGACTTAGCCATTTTTTCATTGGACATAGTAATAAAAGCATTATGGACCCAATACTTAGCAAAAATTTTTGAGTCATTTGCACATCTTGATTGGGCTATTTCATTTTCATGATGAGGAAATATCAAATCTATTCCACCACCATGAATATCAAATTCATTCCCTAAAAATTTTTTTGACATTGCAGAACATTCTAAATGCCAGCCCGGTCTACCTTTTCCCCATGGTGAGTCCCATGAAGGCTCATCTTTCTCAGATGGTTTCCATAGCACGAAATCCTCTGAATTTTTCTTGTTATCACTAACTTCTACACGAGATCCTGCTATTAAATCATCTAACTTTTTATTCGATAGTTTTCCATATTCTGTAAATTTATTTACTTCAAAATAAACATGTTTATTATTTTCATAAGCAAAACCTTTTTTTATTAATTGATTTATCATTTCAATCATTAAATCAATATGCTCAGTGGCTTTAGGTTGATAAGTAGGATTTTCACAATTCAAAAACTTACAGTCTTCAAAAAAACTCGATGTTACCCTTTCTGTAAGTTCTTTTGCTGATATTTTTTGATCCTGTGAGGATTTAATTATCTTATCATCGATATCTGTAATATTTCTTACGTAAGTTACTTTTGAAAAGGTATTTTTTAATAATCTGAAAAGAATATCGAAAATAATTAGCGGCCGAGCATTACCAATATGTGGATCATCATAAACAGTAGGTCCGCAAACATACATTCCTACATTTTTTTTATCTCTAGGAACGAATTGCTCTTTTTTATTAGTTAGATTATTTGTTAAAAAAATATCCATTTTAATTGATTAAGAAATATACCTTATTTATAGATTTGTTAATCGAATTGATTAACTAGGAATCTTGCATACTGGAATTGGCTCCATTTTATGCAAGTTTTGTTTTCTAATTTTTTCGTATTCTGCTCTATGGGGAGAATCTGGATTTTTCATAGCCTCCTCTAGTTCTTGATATTTGAAACCAAGTTGACCTTCATCAGTTCTTCCATCGTCCCAAAGACCATCCGTTGGAGAGGCTTCAATAATTTCTTTAAGTATACCTAATTCTTTACCTAATTCCCAAACTTCAGTTTTATTACAGTCAGCAATAGGAGAAATGTCTACTCCTCCATCTCCATACTTTGTATAAAATCCAACACCAAAATCCTCAACTTTATTGCCAGTTCCTACAACAATTCCTTTGTTTGCAGCTGCTACTTGATAGAGGGTAGTCATTCTTAATCTCGCTCTCGAATTCGCAAAACCATGTTCGTTAGTAAATTGATTAAGAGTAGATGAGAAAGACTCAAACAATTTATCTAAACTGATTGTATGCGCCTCAACGTTTTTAAAATTTTTAATAAGCCAATCTTGATGCTTTAAACTTAAATCGTGTTGATTTTCTTTTTGTTTAATAGGCATTGTCAGAACTATAGTTTTTAAACCTGTCATAGCACTTAAAGTACTTGATACTGATGAGTCTATACCTCCTGATATTCCTATAACTAAAGATTGCGCCTTAATTGGCATTTGATCAACATATGACTTGATCCAATTTGAAATAAATTTAGTTTTTTCTGAAGGATTCATAACTTATATTTAATTATCTTATGCTTGAAAGCAATAGACTAAGATGCCACCTGAATAGCGTTTTTAGAATAGGTGCTATTCTTTTTTATCTCATCTGAAATCAAAAATGCTAGTTCTAAAGCTTGATTTGCATTTAGTCTTGGATCACAATGTGTATGATATCTAGATGACAAATCTTTTTCAGATATTTTTTGAGCTCCACCAGTACATTCTGTTACATTTTGACCAGTAAGCTCAATATGTAATCCACCAGCGTAACTGCCTTCACTTTGATGACATGCAAAAACATTTTTAACCTCTTTTAAAACACTATTAAAAGGTCTTGTTTTAAAACCAGTAGATGCTTGCATTGTGTTTCCATGACATGGATCACAGGACCAAATTACATTTAAACCTTCTTTTTTGATTGATCTTATTAACTTTGGTAAATGTTTTGATACATTATCACAACCAAATCTTGAAATTAATGTAATCTTACCTTTTTCATTTGAAGGATTAATTTTATTACATAGATTTATTAAATCATCAGCTTTTAATGTGGGACCACACTTAATGCCTATTGGGTTTTCTATTCCTCTACAAAATTCAACATGACCGCCATCTAATTGTCTCGTTCGATCACCTATCCATACAAAGTGAGCAGAGGTGTCATGATTTTCACCTGTTGTTGAGTCTGTTCTTGTCATTGATTCTTCAAAAGGTAAAAGTAAAGCCTCGTGAGAGGTCCAAAAATTTACTGTTTTTAATCTTCTGTTAAAGTCTGAATTTATCCCACATGCATCCATAAAAGCTAAAGCATCAGCTATCTGATCTTCTAATTCTTTAAATCGTTTTGCTTCTGGACTCTTTTTTATAAAACCTAAATTCCATGTATGCACTTTTTTTAAATCAGCAAAACCACCATGGCAGAATGCTCTAACTAAATTTAAAGTAGCTGCTGATTGGGAATAAGCTTTGAATAATCTTTTTGGATCAGGAATTCTTGCTTTCTCGTTAAACTCTATCCCATTTATATTGTCACCTAAGTAGCTTGGTAATTCAACACCATCTTTTACTTCAACTGGCGAACTTCTTGGTTTTGAAAACTGTCCAGCAATTCTTCCTAATTTAACAACAGGCAGTGACGCTGAATATGTTAGAACTAATGACATTTGCAACATCAGTTTAAATGTATCTCTTATATTATCTGGATGAAATTCAGCAAAACTTTCAGCACAATCTCCTCCTTGTAATAAAAAAGCTTTACCATCTACAACATCAGCAAGTTGTTGTTTGAGATGTCTTGTTTCACCAGCAAAAACCAAAGGTGGAAAAGATTTAATCTTATTTAAAACTTGATCCAATTCTTTTTTATCCGGATATTCCGGAATATGTTTTACTGGATACTTTCTCCAGCTATTTATTTTCCAATTTTTCATGTTCAACCTAGGATTGTTGTATCAGAGTTTTTTTATTATTCAACGGTTACGGATTTGGCCAAATTTCTTGGCTTATCTATATCAAATCCTTTTTTTAACGCTGAGTAATAGGCAAGTTTTTGCAATGGGATAGTTAATAAAAATGGTAAGAGATCTTGGTTTGTACTTTCAACCTCAATAGTTTCCCAAATATTTTCGGAAACTATCTCGTCATTACTCTTATTTGTAATCAATAAAACTTTTGCACCTCTTGCAATTACTTCTTGCATATTAGAGATAGTTTTTTTGTAATAATTATCTCGAGGAGCTAAAACTACTACCGGCATACCCTCTTCAATTAAAGCTAAAGGTCCATGTTTCATTTCACCAGCTGGATAACCTTCGGCATGCACATATGATAATTCTTTTAATTTAAGCGCGCCTTCTAATGCTATTGGATAAGAGAAACCTCTTCCCAAAAACATGGATCCTTTTGCCTCGTTAAATGTACTAGAAACATTTTGAATTTTGTTATCTGTCAATAAAGTTTGTTCAACTAATTTTGGTAAATCTTTCAAATCATTTAATTTTTCTGACAATTTTCCTTTGTCTAAATCATTTCTAAGTGATCCCAATTTTAAAGCTAAAATATATAATATTAGAATTTGACCTAAAAAAGCTTTTGTGGAAGCTACACCAATTTCTGTACCACAGTGAATTGGTAAAACAAATTCTGAGTCTCTAGCTATAGAGCTTTCTATAACATTTACGACCGCACAAGTTTTCATGCCATTTTTATTACATAAGTCTAATGCAGCATAAGTATCGGCTGTCTCTCCAGATTGAGAAACAAAGACATATAGGCTGTCTTTTTTAAATCTATTTTTCCTGTATCTAAATTCTGATGCGATATCCACATGTACGTCTAATGAAGTCAATTCTTCAAACCAATACTTTGCCATTAAACAAGAATGATATGCAGTACCACACCCAATCAAAGTAATGGAATTAATTTCATTTTTTTTCCATGGTATATTATAGATGCTAATGTCATTATTTGCTGTGTCTATATATTCTTTAATTCCATTTTTAAGAGTTATTGGTTGTTCTTCAATTTCCTTAGCCATGAAATGTTTATAATCACCCTTGTCATATTTTTCTTCTTCACTTGATAATTCTAATACTTTTTTATTTATTTTAGTCCCATCTTCATTAAAAAATTCAACATGATCTTTCTTGATAATACAAAATTCACCATCATTTAAATAAGTAATTTTATTAGTCATTGATTTGAGTGCATAGGAGTCAGATCCTAAATAATTTTCATTAGGACCATAACCAACAGCTAAAGGTGATCCTCTTCTGGCACCCACAATTAAATCTGGTTGATCTTTGAATATAATTCCTAAAGCAAAACTACCGTGAAGAGCTTTGAGTGTTTTCTTAATTGAATTAACTATATTTTCAGTTTTAAAATGTTCTGTAATTAAATGGACAATCACTTCAGTATCTGTTTGGGATTTGAATTTATGACCTTTACTTACTAAAAATTTTTTTAGCAACGTTGAATTTTCAATAATTCCATTATGAACAACGGATACATTCTGAGATGAATGTGGATGCGCATTAATACTATTTGGTGATCCATGTGTGGCCCATCTAACATGTCCAATTCCAATTGTACCCTCCATACTTTGCACTAAAGAATTTTTTTCAAGATTATCCACTCTTCCCTCTGATTTGATTTCATTAATTAAACCACTTGAAAGAGTTGCAATCCCAGCTGAGTCATAACCTCTATATTCTAATTTTTTTAATGAATTAATAATAGTTGCCGAAACAGGTTTGTTACTATTAATTCCAATAATTCCACACATAATTATTTTTGTTTTCTTTTGTAATTTTTAATTTCAGTTTGTAAAGCTCTGGTTAATGCTAATGATTTTTTTCTAACTTTTTCTGTAATAACAGAACCTGCACCAACTACACTACCTTCTTCGATAACTAAAGGAGCAACTAAAGATGAATTGGATCCTATAAATACATTATCTTTAATTTTTGTTTTACTTTTTTTAACTCCATCATAATTACAAGTAATTGTTCCGGCTCCGATATTAACTGACTTACCAATCGAACTATCACCTACATATGATAGATGATTAACTTTTGATTTCTTACCAATGATACTTTTTTTAATTTCAACAAAATTACCAACTTTAGAGCCTTCTTTTAAAATCGTACCAGGTCTAATTCTTGCATAGGGTCCAATGTTAACTTTGTTTTCAATTTTACAATTTTCTAAATGTGAAAAGGATTTTATAGTCACATTGTTTCCAATTTTAACTTTTGAACCAAAAACAACATAGGGTTCAATGATTACATTTTTTCCAATTTTAATATCTTTTGAAAAATAAATTGTCTCAGGTCCAGACATTTTTACACCCAATTTAAGAAATTTATTTCTGAGTCTATTTTGTTGTTTTTGTAAATTTAACTGTTTCATCTAGGAAATTCTTTATATTAAGTATATATGTTTCTTAATTCACAAAATGTTTCTTAAAAATACTTTTGATTATGACACAACAATATACAATTCTTTTTGATTTAGATGGTACATTGGTTGATACTGCGCCTGATTTAATGCATGCACATAATCATGTAATGAAAAAATTTGGATATCCGACAAAATCAACAGAAGAAATAAGAAATCTTGTTGGTCAAGGCGCTGGTGCTATGCTCGGCAGATCTATTTGGGGTCAAGCAAAAAAAGAGTTTGGAAAAGTACAAGATGAAAAAATCAAAAAAGAAATGGTTAAAGATTTTGTAGATTTTTATGGTAAAAATATTGTTAATGAAAGCACTCTTATTAGTGGCGTAAAAGATTTTTTGATTTGGTGTAAAGAAAAAAAGATTTCAATGGCTGTGTGTACAAACAAACAAGAACATTTAGCAGTCGATCTATTAAAAAAAATTGGTATCTATGATTTTTTTGAGTATGTTGCTGGACATAATACATTTGAATATTGCAAGCCTGACCCAAGACATTTAACTTCTGTGGTTGAAATATTGGGTGGTGATATTAAAAAAACTTTAATGATCGGTGATAGTGAAACAGATGCCAATGCAGCAAAAAATGCTGGTATGCCAGTAATCTTACTAGAAGATGGATATACAGAAAAAAATATAACTGAAATATATCATAATCACCTAGTAAAAGACTTTGTTGGTATTGAAAAGATTGTATTAAAATATCTTTAATATTGATTATTTTTTTTTAACTATTAAAAACAATTCCGAGAATTAGGAGTTATTTTGATAGTACATAAAGTAAAAGTTTACCCATCTAAAATATATTTACCAAAAAAAAATCAACTAGCATGGAAAATAGCAGAAATCGCAAGTGACAATGCAAAATTAGATAACGCGGCAATTGATATGGTTATCAATAGAATTATTGATAATGCTTCAGTTGCAATTGCATCTCTTAATAGAAAACCAGTAATTTCATCTAGAGAAATGGCTTTAAAACATTCTAGAAAAAGTGGAGCTACACTATTTGGTGTTAATAATAAATTGAAGTGTGATTGTGAATGGGCTGCATGGTCAAACGGAACAGCTGTGAGAGAACTTGATTTTCATGATACTTTTTTAGCAGCAGATTACAGTCATCCAGGAGATAATATACCTCCATTAATAAGCGTCGCTCAACAAAATAAAAAAAGTGGTTTGGATCTTTTAAAAGGAATTATTACTGCTTACGAAGTTCAAGTAAATTTAGTAAAGGGAATTTGTTTACACAAGCATAAAGTAGATCACATAGCTCACTTAGGACCAAGTGTTGCTGCTGGTATTGGTACAATGTTAAGATTAAATACAGAAACAATTTATCAAGCAGTACAACAAGCATTACATACAACAATATCTACAAGACAGTCTAGAAAAGGTGAAATTTCAAGTTGGAAAGCATATGCCCCTGCACATGCTGGTAAACTTGCAATAGAAGCTGTCGATAGAACAATGCGTGGTGAAGGCGCTCCAAGTCCAATTTATGAAGGTGAAGATAGTGTAATTGCTAGAATCCTTGATGGAAAAAAAGCTTTATACAAAGTTCCTCTTCCTAAAAAAGGTGAAACTAAAAAAGCCATATTAGAAACTTACACTAAAGAATATTCAGCTGAGTACCAGTCTCAAGCTCTTATTGATCTAGCAAAAAAGCTTAAAAAGAAAGTACCAAGTTTAGACCAAATTAAAAAAATTGATATCTACACTAGCCATCACACTCATTATGTAATTGGTACAGGCGCAAATGATCCACAAAAAATGGATCCAAATGCAAGTAGAGAAACTCTAGATCACTCAATTATGTATATATTTGCTGTGGCACTAGAAGATGGTAGTTGGCACCATGTAAAATCATATACAAAAGCTAGAGCAAAAAAGAAAAGTACTATCAAGATTTGGAAATCAATTAAAACTCATGAAGATAAAAAGTGGACTAAAAAATATCATGATCCTAATCCAAAAAAAAAATCATTTGGCGCTAAGGTTATAATTACTCTAAAAAATGGTAAAAAAATCATAGAACAACAAGATAGAGCAGATGCTCATCCTTATGGCTCTAGGCCATTTAAAAGGCAAAATTACATAAATAAATTTTTAACATTAACAAGAAATATTTTGGATAAAAAAGAGAGCGATAGGTTTTTAAGAACTGTCCAAAATTTAAAGAAATTAAAATCAGGTCAATTAGATAAATTAAACGTTGAAGTAAAGAAAAGTAAAATTAAAAGAAATCACAAGAAAGGTATTTTTTAATGCACTTTGTTGAAAAAGAACCTTCTCAAAAAAGAGTAGATTTTACTGAAAAACTTAAATCCAATAAAATATTAAGGGTGCCTGGTGCTTACAACCCACTTACAGCAAAACTAATTGAAGAAATAGGTTATGACGCTGTTTATGTTTCTGGAGGAGTAATGGCAAATGATCTTGGTTTTCCAGATATTGGCTTAACAACTTTACAAGATGTTAGTACTAGATCTTATTTAATTTCAAGAGTAACTAACCTTCCCACAATTGTTGATATTGATACCGGGTTTAAATCTTGTAAAGAAACAATTGAAACTTTTGAGGAGTTTGGAATTACAGCTGTACATCTCGAAGATCAAATTGAAAGAAAAAGATGTGGGCACTTAGATAATAAAGAATTAATCACAACTGAAGAGATGGTTAAAAAGATAAAAGAATGTGTGTCTTCAAAAAAAGATGAAAATTTTAAAATTATTGCAAGATCTGATGCTAAAGGTGTTGAAGGAATTGATAAGATGATTGAAAGATGTAAAGCCTATATTGATGCAGGAGCTGAAATAATTTTTCCTGAGGCGTTACAAGATGAGAAAGATTTTGAAAAAGTTAGAAAAGAACTTTCATGCTACTTACTCGCGAATATGACTGAGTTTGGAAAGTCTAAATTGTTTAATTATAAAGAGTTAGAGCAATTTGGATATAATATTGTGATTTATCCCGTTACCACTCAAAGGTTAGCTATGAAAAATGTAGAGGATGGTTTAAGAGACATTTATGTAAATGGACATCAAAACAATATTATTGATAGGATGCAGACTAGAAAAAGACTATATGAATTAGTAGATTACGAAAAATATAATAGTTTAGATGAAAAAATTTATAACTTTAATACAGATGGGCACGAATAATGAGTGACGAAATTAAAAAAGGTTTACTTGGAATAGTTGTTGACGAAACTGAAGTTTCAAAAGTTATGCCAGAAATTAACTCTCTTACTTATAGAGGTTATGCAGCTCAAGATTTATGTGCAAAATGCAAGTTTGAAGAAGTAGCTTATCTAATTTTAAATGGTGAATTACCTAATAAAAAACAATTGAAAGATTTTGAAAAGCAAGAAAGAAAAGAAAGAAAATTGTCTAAAACTTTACTTGACGATATTAAAAAATTTCCAAAAAAGGCACATCCAATGGATGTGGCTAGAACTACTGTAAGTATAATGGGTTTAGAGGACAAAGAAACTAAAGATAATTCTCCTAAAGCTAATATGCGTAAAGTAATGAGAATTTTCGCTAAAACTCCTGTAGCACTTGCTGCTTTTTATAGATCAAGAAAAGGAAAAAAAATTATACCCCCAAAAAATAATTTATCTTTTTCTGAAAACTTTTTTCATATGTGTTTTGGCAAGGTACCTAATAAAGATATTGTAAAAGCATTTGATGTTTCTCTAATTCTTTATGCAGAGCATAGTTTTAATGTTTCAACTTTTACAGCAAGAACAATAACAAGTAGTTTATCTGATATTCATGGTGCAATAACTGGTGCTATCGCAAGCCTCAAAGGGCCTTTGCATGGTGGTGCTAACGAGGAAGTAATGCACATGATGAATAAAATAAAAAAACCTGAAAATGCACACAAATGGATAAATAATGCTTTAGACAATAAAGATGTTGTAATGGGATTTGGTCATAGAGTTTATAAAAGTGGTGATTCTAGAGTTCCTACAATGAGAGAGTATTTTGGAAAAGTTGCAAAAATTAAAAAAGATAAAAAATTCGAAAAAATTTACGACATAGTTGAAAAAGTAATGATTGAAAGAAAGGATATTCACCCAAATGTAGATTATCCTACCGGTCCTACTTATCATTTAATGGGTTTTGATACTGATTTTTTTACACCTATATTTGTAATTTCAAGAATTACTGGTTGGTCAGCTCATATAATAGAACAGCATGCTGCCAATAAACTAATTAGACCATTAGCTAGCTACAAAGGTAATCAGCATAGAAAAGTTATTCAATTGAATCAAAGATAATTTTTTTATATTTTATCCTTAAAATCTGAACACAATATTCTTTTTGATTTATGAACTGTATTAATTTGAGAGTCTAAAATTTTAACATTATTAAATATTTTATTAAAATAATCAGCTCTAATTGTATCAAAAATTATTTTTGTTTTTGGTGTCGATACTTCTCTTAAATATTTTTCATAAATGTTAAAATCATAATGATAGTCTAATGATAATAAGGAAACTATAATGTCAAATTTTAACTTTGGTAATTGATCGTTATCAAAATCAAAAATATTTATTTGAGAGTTATTGATAGAATTATTTAATAAAAAATTTTTTTGCTCCAATACATCATTATAAGCTTCTGAATTTAATAAACCTCCCCAACCATATTTAATTTTATTTGAGACAAAATTTCTTTCTATAAAATAAAAATTTATATCATTAAAATTAGAATTCACTACTGCTTCAAGACCGCCTACACCACCACCAATACTTAAAAAATTTTTGTTATCACCTTTAATAAAATCTTTGATAGTTAAAAATTCATCAGACATTATTTTAAAATATTTATTACTAACTTCTTGAGTTGATAAAAAAAATTTTGTTATAATGTTAGTGAATATGTATCTACCAAATAATTTTCTAAAATATTTTAGTAAAGGATTGGCTATCTCAATTCTTTGTAAAACAACAAGTCTTGCTGTTTTTTTAGAAATCTCAAAACTATTCACAAAATAATTTAACTAAATGCCTCTACCCAAGTACCTTGTGTTGATGCTTTAGAATATTCTGTTGCTCGGCCTTCGAAAAAGTTCATGTGTTCAACGGCATTTAACATTGTATCTAACCATGTAAGAGGATTTTTTTGTACATCATAAATTGCCTCCAAACCAAGTTGATCCAATCTTCTGTTCGCAATGAATCTAATATAATCTTTAACTTCTTTGGCAGTTAAACCTTCCATAGGTCCCATTTCAAAAGCAAGATCTATAAAAGCATCTTCATGTTCAATGATGGTTCTGCAAGCTTCATAAAGTTCTTTTTTTAATTTTGGTGTCCATATTTCAGGATTTTCTTTAATAAACTCTTTAAAAATTCTTATCATAGAATTACAATGAAGGGTTTCATCTCTAACAGACCAAGTAACTATCTGCCCCATCCCTTTCATTTTGTTATGTCTTGGAAAGTTTAAGAGAATTGCAAAACTTGCAAATAATTGAAGTCCTTCTGTAAAGGCACTAAATACAGCTACAGTTTTTGCAATATCTTCTTTTGAATTTACGTTAAAGTCTTGCATGTAGTCATATTTGTCTTTCATCTCTTTATACTTCATGAAAGCTGAGTATTCAGACTCAGGCATTCCAATAGTATCCAACAAATGAGAGTAAGCTGCTATATGAACCGTTTCCATTGATGCGAAAGCTGTCATCATCATCAAAACTTCAGTAGGTTTAAATACAGTTGTGTAATGTCTTAGATAACAATTACTAACTTCAACATCTGCTTGAGTAAAAAATCTAAATATTTGAGTTAATAAATTTTTTTCTGAATGAGACAAATTTTTTTGCCAATCTCTAACATCGTCACCTAATGGCACTTCTTCTGGCAACCAATGAATTCTTTGTTGTGTTAACCAAGCATCATAACACCATGGATATCTAAAAGGTTTATAAACTGGATTTTCAACTAATAACCCCATTTTTTTTGGCTGAATTAATTCTTTACTTGGTGTTTTAATTTTTTCTATTACTGACATGAAAGGCACTCCTCGTATTCTGGTTGTTCGTTTGATTGTTTTTCCTTAGACTTATATACATTAGCTGTTACATCAGTTGATTTAGCATCGTTAATGTTTTCAGCTCTTTGAATTGATTTTGATCTACAGTAATAAAGACTTTTTAGGCCTTTTTTCCAAGCATCAAAATGAATTTTATGTAATTCTCTTTTATGAACATCGGCTGGTAAAAATAAATTTACTGACTGAGCTTGAGAAATAAAAGGAGTTCTATCTCCACTTAGTTCTATAATCCAATTTTGATTTAATTCAAAAGCAGTTTTAAAAACATCTTTCTCTAAGTCAGTCAAAAAATCTAAATGTGATACAGAACCTTGGTTAGTTGTAATTGTAGACCAAGTTTCATCATCATTTTTTCCATGGCTCTCTAGAATTTCTTCTAAATATCTATTTCTAACGTTAAAAGATCCTGACAAGGTTTTATGTGTATAACTATTAGCTGCAATTGGCTCTACACCTGGTGAAGCACCTCCACATATTATTGAAATAGATGCTGTTGGAGCTATTGCAGTTTTATTAGAAAATCTTTCTTGATAACCATACTCAGCAGCATCTGGACAAGCACCTCTTTCTTCTGCTAAATCTTTAGATGCTTTATTAACTTGTTCATCAATCTGTTTAAATATTTTTTTATTCCAAGATTTAGCCATTACTGACTCAAGTGGAATTCTTTTTTTTTGTAAAAAGGAATGAAAACCCATTACTCCCAACCCAACACTTCTTTCTCTTCCAGCAGAATATTTTGCATCTTTGAATTGATCAGGTGCTTTATTAATGAAATCAGATAATACATTATCTAAAAATCTCATAACATCCGCAATCATATTTGGATCATCTTTCCATTCATCATATTTTTCTAAATTTAATGAAGACAAACAACAAACAGCTGTTCTATCATTTCCATCTTTATCTATTCCTGTAGGTAAAGTTATTTCACTACATAAATTAGATGTTTTAACTGTCAAATTTGCAAGCTTATGGTGTTGTGGAATTAATCTATTAACCGTATCTATATAAATTATATATGGTTCACCTGTTTCAATTCTAGCTGTTAACAATCTAATCCATAAATTTCTTGCTGATATAGTTTGCTGAACTGTTCCATCAGCAGGACTTTTTAGTGCCCACTGTTCATCTGTTTCAACTGCACGCATAAAAGCATCTGAAACTAAAACGCCATGGTGTAAGTTTAACGCTTTTCTATTTGGATCACCTCCAGTTGGTCTCCTCATTTCAATAAACTCTTCTATTTCAGGATGATCAACGGGAAGATAACAAGCTGCCGAACCTCTTCTTAAAGAACCTTGACTAATCGCCATTGTTAAAGAGTCCATAACTTTTATAAATGGAATAATTCCAGAAGTTTTTCCAACCTTACCAATTTTTTCTCCAATAGATCTAAGATTACCCCAGTAACTACCTATGCCTCCACCTTTAGCTGCTAACCAAACATTTTCACTCCAAAGATCTAAAATACCTCCAAGACTATCTGATGCTTCGTTTAAGAAGCATGAAATTGGTAATCCTCTCTTAGTTCCTCCATTCGATAATACGGGTGTGGCAGGCATAAACCAAAGATTGCTTATGTAGTTATAAATTCTTTGCGCATGTAAATTGTCATCAGAATATGAACTTGCTACACGTGCGAATAAATCTTGAAAAGATTCGTTATGACCTAAATATCTATCTTTTAAAGTTGCTTTACCAAAGTCTGTTAAATTTGAATCTCGAGAACGATCAATTTTAATAATGATGCCTTTATCATTTTGAAAAAGCTCTGTTTCATTATTTAAAGAGAAGAGATCAGGTCTATTTCCTTTTGGCACCTCTTTTACTTCTGGGCTATATTCGGAGACAGCTTTCTTTAAGGCCTGAGATAGAATCTTATTCATAATTTAGTATTATATTTTGTTATTTTGCGAAAACAACTATATGTTGTATGCGCTTAGTATTAATATACTATATAAACAGTAAATCAACAGAACATTTATAGAACAGTGGTAAAATAATTCAACTATAAAATTGAAAAAAAGGTAAGTAATTAACAGCATGAATCAATCATTAAAAATAGATCCTTATGGTTTTAGGGAATATGACGCACGATGGGTTTATGAGAAAGATATCAATGCAAATGGAATCACAAATCTTGGAAAAGGTTTTGGAACCCAAATTATAGAACATACCAAGCTAGATAATCCAAGAGTAATAGTAGGCCATGATTACAGGTCATATAGTGAAGAAATAAAAATCTCTTTTATTAAAGGTTTAATTTCAACAGGCTGTAATGTCGAAGATATAGGGCTGTCTTTATCACCTATGGTTTATTTTGCACAATTTAATTTAAATTCAGATGCCGTTGCAATGGTTACAGCAAGTCATAACGAAAATGGATGGACAGGTGTAAAAATGGGTATCAAAAAGGGTCTTACTCATGCACCAGGGGAAATGAAAGAATTAAAAGATATTACTTTGAATAAAAATTTTATAATTGGTGAAGGATCAAAAAAAGAAATCGAAAACTTTCAACAAGTTTACAAAAATGACTTGATTAGTAAAAATAAAATTAAAAAAAAGATTAAAGCTGTTGTAGCGTGTGGAAATGGAACGGCTGGAATATTCGCACCAGAAATTTTAAAAGGTATTGGTTGTGAAGTAATAGAACTTGATTGCAATTTAGATTGGACATTTCCAAAATATAATCCAAATCCTGAGGATCTAAAAATGCTTCATGCCATTGCAAAATGTGTAAAAGAAAACAACGCTGACATTGGTTTTGGTTTCGATGGGGATGGAGATAGAGTTGGAGTTATAGATAATGAAGGAAATGAAATATTTTCAGATAAAATTGGCTTATTAATTGCAAGAGATTTATCTACTAAACATAAAAAATCCAAATTTATTGTAGATGTAAAGTCTACGGGATTGTATTCAAAAGATAAAATTTTATTAAAAAACAATTGTGAAACTATTTATTGGAAAACTGGTCATTCACATATTAAAAGAAAAGTAAATACTGAAAAAGCTCTTGCTGGGTTTGAAAAAAGTGGACATTTCTTTTTTAATCAACCATTAGGGTATGGATATGATGATGGAATTAATTCTGCTATACATGTTTGCCATTTATTAGATAATCAAAGCAAAATGATGAGTGAAATTATAAATGAATTACCTAATACTTATCAAACCCCAACAATGGCACCTTTTTGTAAAGATGAAGAAAAATATTATGTAGTTGAAGAATTAGTCAAACAAGTTGAACAAATAAAAAAGGATAAAATTAAAATTGATGATCAGATAATAACAGAAGTACTTACTGTTAATGGTATAAGGTTTTCTTTTAAAGATGGCTCCTGGGGATTAATAAGAGCTTCTTCAAATAAACCATCATTAGTTGTTGTTACAGAAAGTCCAACCTCTGACGATAGAAAAATAAAAATTTTTAATTTTATTGATGGTTTGCTTAAAAAAACTGGTAAAGTTGGAAAATATGATCAAAAAATATAATTAATTATTTTTAGTACTATCATTATTTTCTAATTCACTAACTTGATTAACTTCAGCTTCTTCTTTATTTTGATCTTTAGAGTAATTTGAATAAAATTTGTCTATTAATTCTTGCTCTTTAATTTTTTGTTCTTTATCAAATTTTTCTTCCCATTCTTTTAATCTACGGTTTTCCTCTTTAATTCTTAATTCTTCTTCTTCTACTTGTCTCATAGCTATTTCTTTTTCTTCCTTAATTCTTGCTTGTTTTTCTTCATCTTTTCTAATTATTTCAGCTTTTTCTCTAAGTTCTTTTTCTTTAGCTAATCTCTCAAGTTCAGCAGACTTAATTTTTTCCTCTTTTAATCTAAGTTCTTCCTCCTTAGCTTGTTGTTCTTCGCGTTCTTTAAGCAATTGCCTTTCAATATCTTGCTGTCTTTCAATTTCTAACTGTCTTAATCTATTTTCAGTTTCTTTTAATTTTTCTTCTTCATACTGAAGTTTTCTTGCAGCTTCTCTAATTTTTTGATCCTCATCCAGCCTCTTTTGTCTTTCTATCTCTTTAATTCTTTGTCGCTCTTGTCTTTCTATCTCTTTTTCTTCTCGAATTTTTTGAGCTTGAATTTCTTTTTCCTTAATTAACTCTTCTTTAGCTTTTATCTTTTCTTCTCTAATACGTTGTCTTTCAATTATTTTAAGTCTTAATTCTTCTTCTTTAAGTTTTTGGTTATCAAGTCTGATTTTTTTGGCCTCTTCATCTCTAATTTTTTGTTGCTCAATTCTAATCCTTTTCGCTTCAATTTTTTTTCTTTTTTCCTCATTCTTTCTTACTTGTTTTTCGTTGTCTATAATCAACTTTTGTTGCATCAATATTTGACGTTTTTCCTCTTTCAATTTTTCAAGTTTCGCTTTTTTTTCATAATTCTTTTGTTTTTCTAATTCTTTTTTTTCAAATTGCTGTCTTTTAATTTCTTTTCTTTTTTGGTTTTTTTCCCATTTGTTCTTTAAATTAGTATAATAACTTCCTAATTTACTTTTCGTATCTTCAACGATATTTACAGGATTTACTTTTAATTTTTTTAAATTGAATATTTTTGGATCTAAAAATTTAATTTTCTTTAACTTCGCAGTTTTTTTATTGTTACCTTTCTTAGAGGTCATAACTTAAGGTATCAAACTTAAAATAAATAAATATATAAAAAGTGTTTATATTGAGATTCGAAAATTAATTAATCCTTAAAAATTATGGATAATTTTTTAAAAATTATTTAATTCAATCAATACGTGTAATTAATAATAAATTAAAAGGGTTCTTATAAGGAAAGAATCAGATAATTGATTTTTAAATTTATGTTTAAAAAATTTATTATTTTATTTTTGTTATTAATTCTAAATAATTGTGCCTCTCCAACTACGGCATTGTTGGGGCCTTCGATTACAGGTGTGAGAACTGGAAGTATATATCAAGCGGGTTTTTCTTATAGTTCTGGCCAAGTGCTTGAAAAAGCAAAGAAACATTTAGAAAAAGTTGAAAAAACTAGAAAAATTGTTTCTCAACAGTTGGATCAATTTAATGACAAAATCATAAAAGATAAATTAAATAGAGTTGTTTCAAGCAATCAAGCTGATATTTTCTTCAAAGCTGTAAAAGATAATTTGAAAAAGTATAATTAACACATTTCAACTATTAAGTGTTTATTAAATTTAAAAGAATCAAGTACTCTTTAATCTGAGGTGATGGAGGGAGACTGAAGTCACCTCTTTTTTTTAGAAACTTCCTTTAAATCTTTAAATATTCATAAAAAAATTTAACCGCGATAAAAAGCAAAAAAATTCCAAAAAATTTACTTATTTTATTTTTATCTATTCTGTGGACTGTGTTTGCGCCTATTCTTGCCATGAAAGTTGTAATGGGAATAAATGTTAAAAAAGCTGGAATATTTAAAAAACCAATACTCATAGGCAAATTTGTCTTTAAATAACTTCCTGTGATTAAAAAACCCACAGCTCCAAATAATGCAATTAAAAAACCAATAGCTGCAGCACTTCCAATTGCTTTATTTATTGAATAACCAAAAAACTTTAATACGGGTACATTCATTATTGCACCTCCTATCCCCATTGGTGCTGAAATAAATCCTACAATAAATCCTAAAATTATTTTTAAATGAAGTTTCATTTCAATTATAAAATCTTTTTCTTTTTCTTTAAGTAATAATAAATAGGTTCCTAATAATAAGATCATTATTGAAAAAAAAAGCACTAAAGACTTTGTTTTAAGTGAAGCAGCAAAAATTGTACCAACAATAACACCTAATATTACAAAAAATCCATAATTCTTCACAATATTAAAGTCCACTGCATTAAATTTATGATGAGTTAAAACTGAAACAACAGAAGTGGGTATTATTATTGCAAACGACGTTCCAACAGCTAAATGCATGATATATGTTTGATCAAATCCGAGTTTTCCGAAAATATAATATAAAAAAGGAACTGTTATTAAACCGCCACCAATACCAAACAAGCCCGCAACAAAACCAACTGGTACGGCTATTAAAGCCATTAATAAAATAATATAAATATATTCGTTTGCAAAAATTAAATTAAGCAGAATGCCCTACACTTGTATCAACATTGTTGTATTTAATTTTATCCATAATGTGATCAATTTTTTTAACATCAGCATCTCGTACACACATATTTTCGCTCAAATATCTTTTCCAATAACTTGATCCTGATTGTCCATGAAATAACCCTAATGTATGTCTCATTATTTGATTTAATCTAGTACCCTTCTTAAGCTCTTCCTTTACGTAAGGAATTAATTGTTCAATTATATCTTGTCTACTTGGAACATTGTCATTGTTAAAAATTTCTTTTTCAATATCTGCTAGTATATATGGCGTATGATATGCAGCTCTACCAATCATGACACCATCGGTTTTTTTAAGAAGAGGTTTGATTTGTTCAACTGAAGTGATACCTCCGTTTATAATTATTTCCTCGTCAGGAAAATCTTTTTTTAATTTATATACGTACTCATACTTTAACGGAGGAATATTTAAATTTTGTTTGGGTGTAAATTTACCTAGCATCGCTTTTCTTGCATGTATGATAAAAGTTTTAACTCCAGTCTGTTTTAATTTTGAAATAAAATTATAAAGATTTTCATAATCCTCTACATCATCATATCCAATTCTAGTTTTAATAGTTACAGGAATTTTTGTAACTGCTTGCATTTTACTTAAGCATTCTGCAACTAAATTTGGTTCCTTCATTAAGCATGCACCAAATTTATTTTTTTCTACCTTTTTGCTGGGACAACCTAAATTTAGATTTATTTCATCATAGCCAAAATCTTCACCAATTTTTGATGCCTCAGCTAAAAGTCTTGGAGAAGATCCTCCCAATTGGAGAGCAACTGGCTTTTCATTAATATTAAACTCAAGTAATTTTTTTTTATCACCTCTATTTATTGCCTCATCAACAACCATCTCAGTGTAAAGAAGTGTATTTTTTGAAATTAATCTTAAAAAAAAACGCTCATGTTTGTCAGTACAGTCCATCATTGGAGCAACTGAAACTTTCCTGTTCATGATATAACTTTATATGATTTTATTATGAGTTTGAAGAGTCTGAATCTTCTGGATTTACCTCTGATTCTTGATCTTCTTGTTTTGACACTTCATCTAAAGAAACTTCACCTTGTTCATTAGTGTTTTCTTCATCAGATGGTGTATCTACTTCAGGAGTTGCTGCTTGTGACAACTCAGCTAAATCATCTTTTGATATTTGAATCTTTTCAGGTGCTTTTCTTGCTCTTTTAGATGGTAATATTGGTGTACCACTTTTTGAAATTTCACCTTTGTATAAACTTTCAAAATCATCACCTACCTCTTCGTCCTCGTCAGAACCATCATCAACTTGCTCAACATGCTTTCTTAGTTTGTAAACTGCACTTTCGGTTAGATCAGAAACTTTTACTTTATCTTCAGCTATTTCTCTTAATGAAATAACAGTATTTTTATCATCATTTCTGTCTATTGTTGGTTCAATTCCTGAATTTAATTGAGTTGCTCTTTCTTTAGCGACTAATACTAACTCATAAGGGCTATCAACTTTATCTACACAATCTTCTACAGTAACTCTTGCCATGCGCTGTATCTATACAGTGAGTTGAAAAAAATCAAGGAGATTTTTTAAATATAATGAGGATTTAGCTTATTTCTGATGAAAAAAAGAAAGATTATTGACACAAAAATATAAATAAAAGATATCAGAGCAATTTGTTCAATAGAATAACCTTTATCAATTAACAAACCAAATAAAGCTGTTCCAAAAGCAGTTGAAAATACCATCAAGGCCGTTGTTAAAGCTTTTATAGATCCTATATATTTCACTCCATAAATCTCAGCCCATGTAGATGAGCCCAAAACATTTGCTAAACCATTAGAAATACCAATCAATCCTAAAAATACATAAGCTGAAATTTGAATATTAAAAAAAATTAGGACTAAAGCAGAGAGTAGTAAAGGAATATTCATAAATATTAGTAATTTTCTACTGGTAAACTTATCGATTAAAAATCCTGATCCTAAAAGAGTTATCACTGATAAAATTGCATAAACCATAAATGATTGAGCAATAACAAAAGTTCCCCATTCTTTAGACTCCGCTATAAAAGATTGATAAACAAAGACTCCAGTTGCAATCCATGGCATTGCAAGCATATTTAAACATACTATGTAGAATCTGTAATCTTTTAAAACTTCAATTCTTTTCCACTGTTTAATATCTTTCTCTTCATAATCTTTATCTTCAGTTTGTTCTCTTGACTCAAAATCGAGATTTTTTGTTAAATAAAAAGATGCAATTGGTAAAAAAGATAATACAAGAATTGAAATTGACAACCATATATTTTGCCATGTTGTTACTGTTAATAGATAAACTATAAAAACAGGCAAAATAAACTCCGCAGCTGAAAGTCCAAACCAACATGTACTCAAAGCTTTTCCTCGAGACTTAGTGAAATATCTTGAGATCGTAGTTGTTGCTGTATGAGACATCATTCCTTGTCCTGAAAATCTCATAAGAAAAATAGCTATGAATAAAAAAACTATAGATGAGATTTTAGAAAAGAAAAAACAAGAAAAAGATAGAAGTAAGGTTACAAAAAAAGCAAATTTAAAAATATTTATATCATCAATTTTTTTTCCAACCCATATTAATAAAAGACTACTTAATAAAGTAGCTGAAGCATAAAT
>QCNX01000013.1 GCA_003210015.1 Pelagibacteraceae bacterium AG-426-P20
TGACCCTGTATTCCAAATATAGTTAATTTGCCAGTTAAACTACCTCTACGACCAATTTTAATCATTTCACCTAATCGATTTGGATTTGTTGGCTCACCCACTAAACAGAAATTAATTTTTTCCTTTTTCCTTTTTAGATATTCTACTACTTTTTTTGTACCATTCACTGCATCCCCTTCTTCGTCTCCAGTAATCAATAAACTAATTGACCCATTGAATTTTTTATTTTTTGATAAAAAAATACTTACAGCAGAAACAAAAGCTGCAATAGAACTTTTCATATCATTTGCGCCTCTTCCAATTAAGTGACCCTTTTTTACGGATGGTCTAAATGGATTCACCGTCCAATCTTTTATATTTCCTGGTGGTACAACATCCAAGTGACCAGCATAACAAAAATTAGGTCTTTTTGTTCCTAACCTTGCATACAAATTCTTAACTGGTTTGAAACCGTTTTCATTAAACTCTAGTATTTTTGTTTTGAAACCAAGTTTTTTTAATTTTTTTTCTAAAAACTTCATCACCCCAGCGTCTACTGGAGTTACGGTTGGAAACCTAATTAGCTCTTTAGCTAATTGTAATTCATTTATTTTTGACATGATTAGTCTCTCAAAAGATCATTAATTGATGTCTTTGATCTAGTTTTTTCGTCTACTTGCTTGATTATTACTGCACAGCTTAGTGATGGAGCAGATGGATTTTTTTTATCAGGAAGAGAACCTGGTACAACAACTGAGTATGGAGGAATTTTTCCATACGTGATCTCACCGGTTGATCTATTTACTATTTTTGTAGATTGTGTAATCAGCATTCCCATGCTTAACACAGAACCTTCTCCAACTATAACTCCTTCTACTACTTCAGACATTGCTCCTAAAAATACATTATCTTCTATTATTGTGGGTAATGCTTGAGCAGGTTCCAGTACCCCCCCAACTCCTGATCCTGCAGATATATGGCAATTCTCTCCAATCTGGCAACAACTTCCAGCACGACTGAATGTGTCCATCATGGTTTTAGCCCCAATGTAAGAACCAATGTTTACATAACATGGCATAAGAACAGCATCTTTTCCAATGAATGATCCTTTTCTAACAGGTGAGTTTGGAACCATCCTAAAACCTGCTCTCTCATGATCTTCTTTTGTCCAGCCAGCTGTTTTTCCTTTTAATAAATGTGCCTTATCATACCAACTGGAGTAAGGTCCATTCAAATTCTCCATTGGATAAATTCTAAAACTTAGCATAATTGCTTTCTTTAGGTGTTGATGAGTTACCCATTCTCCATTTATTTTTTCAGCAACTCTTGACTTACCACTATCGAGGTCATTTATTACTTGATTGATTGCATCCTTTAAAGACTGATCCGAATTTGGATTTACTTGATCTTTGTTTTCCCAAGCATCATTTATAATTTTTTCTAAAGACATAATTTACTGGCTTTTTAATAACCTTATTTCCTTTAGAAATAAAGACAGATTTTCAATTTTGTGGGAAATAAAATCTTTATCAGCATCCATCTTTCCAAAATGTTCATCATTAATTAACCAAACAGTTGTACAGCCTCGTTTGTGCCCAATACTAAGATTCTTTGCAATATCTTCTATGTAGATGGTTTCTTTTGGATTAATACCAAATTTTTTGACCATAAGATCAAAAGTTTTTGCCTCAGGTTTAGGTAAATAACCAGCGTCTTCTATATCAAATATTTTATCACGACCGAATAAATCATATATTCCAAGATGAGTTAAAATATTTTCTGCATGCGCAGCACTTCCATTAGTGAAAATAAATTTTTCCATATCTAATTGTTCTAGTTCCCCTCTCATAATAGTATCTTCTCTCATAAATGAAAGGTCAATAGTATGAACATATTTTAAAAACTCTTGGGGTTGTATGTTATGGTGAATCATAAGACCATTTAAACTTGTGTTGTATTTATAAAAATAATTGGTTTGAAGTTCTTTTGCTGCATCAGTATCTATTTTAAGTCTTTCTGAAATGAATTTAGTCATTCTTAGTGATACTTGTCCAAATACCTTTTCTAAAGAATAATTATTGTGCTTTCCATAACAAACTCCATCTAGATCAAGTAATAGATATTTCTTTTCTTTAAGGTTCATAATCTTATAAGTGTTCCTGATCCTTTATCCGAAAGTAATTCAAATAAGATTGAATGGTTCAGACGTCCATCAATAATACAAACTCCTTTAACACCATTACTTGCAACATCTAAACAGTTATTAATTTTTGGAATCATCCCACCACTAATTGTTTCATTTTTTATTAATTCATTAATTTTATTAGTATTGACTTCAGATATTAATTTTTTATCATTATCTAATACACCCTCAACATCACTCATTATAATTAATCTTCTTGCATTAAGTTTTTTTGCAATAGCGCCAGCAGCTGCATCAGCATTGATATTGAAAACCTGATTATCTTTATCTAACCCTAACGGAGCTATTACAGGAACTTTTTTTTCATTTACTATTTGCTCAATTATTGATTGATTTATTTCTTTTGGAGAACCAACAAAACCTAGATCTTGATTTTCTTGTTCAACCAATAAAATATTATTTTGTTTATTTGTTATACTTTGCGCATCACAACTTTTTTTTTTCAACGCCTCTGTTATTTCTTTATTAAATTCGCCTAAAACTTCCTCAACAACACTTATTGATTTTTCATCTGTAATCCTTAATCCATTAATAAAATCACTTTTAATACCTAATTCGCTTAACTTTTTATTTATTCTTTTGCCTCCACCATGAACAACTATTGGTATTAAACCTAACTTATTTAGCGTTGCAATATCTTTTATAAAAATTTCGAATAAATTTTGATCAACTAAAACACTTCCACCACATTTAATGATAATGTATTCATCATTATATTTTTCTAAATATCTTTTTACCTCATCAATCGAAGGTCCATCAGATGGTAGAATTGCATTTAACTCTTCTTCTTTTATTTCCATCATTAAGTGACTGTTTTAACTGTAGTTCTTCTCATAATGAAAACTTGTTGAGCCATAGTTAAAATATTATTTACAGTCCAGTATATAACTAGTCCTGCAGGGAATGGTGCTAAAATTACAGTTAAAAAAAGTGGAAAGAACATAAATATTTTTGCTTGCATTGGGTCTGTTGGTGCCGGGTTAAGCTTTTGTTGTATAAACATTGAAACTCCCATTGCAATAGGCCAAACACCAATTACTAAAAATGAAGGCACATCATAAGGCAACATACCAAATAAATTAAAAATTGATGTAGGGTCTCTTTCTGATAAATCTTGTATCCATCCATAAAATGGCATCTGCCTCATTTCAATTGTAACGAACAATACTTTGTATAATGCAAAAAATACTGGAATTTGAACTAGAATGGGCAAACATCCAGACATAGGATTTACTTTCTCTTTTTTATAAAGAGCCATCATTTCTTGCTGAAGTTTCATTTTATCATTTTTATGAAGCTCTTTAAGTCTTACCATTTCAGGCTGAAGCGCTTTCATTTTAGCCATACTTCTAAATGAAAAGTTCGCAAGTGGGAAGAATGCTAGTCGAATACAAATGGTAATAGCAATAATTGCAAGACCGTAATTTCCAAGCAGTTTAAAGAAGTAATCTATCCCATAGAATAAAGGTTTAGTGATAAAATATAAAAAACCCCAATCAATCACTAAATCAAATTTATCTATATCCAAAGTCTTTGCATACCCATCAATCACATCGACTCTTTTTGCTGCAACAATTATTTGAATTTCATCTTTTATGCTAGAGTTTTCTTTTAATTCAAGAGGATCAGTTGCTACAAAATTTGCTCGAAATTTATCTTTGTAGTCAAATGTGGTTTTAAATTCTTTGCCATTTGGTGGTATTAAAGAAGTGATCCAAAATTTATCAGAAATTCCAAGCCATCCTTTTTGTGAAGTTCTTGAAAATTTTTCTTCTTGGATATCATCATAATCTTCTTCAATTAACTCATCATCTAACGTTGCTATAAGTCCCTCATGAAGGATATAAAAATTTGAAATATCAGGAATTTGCTTTCTGATTATTTGTCCATATGAATAGAAATCATACTTTTTATTGGTAGAATTAATTACTTTCTGTTTGATAGTGAATAAAAATTTATCATCTAAAGATATTTCTTTTTCAAAAGTAATTCCCTGATCGTTAGTCCAAGATAATTTTACAGGAGACTGAACAGTCAGCTTATCATTTCCTGATACAGACCATATAGAATTTAAATTTGGAATATCAATATTTTTATCTGTGGTTATAAATCCACTTTCTATTAAGTATCCATCATTAGTATTCCGTGGTGATAAAAGTTTAACTTTATCGTTACTTTCTAAAGAGATATTATATTTTTTAAAAGTCAAATCATCGATTGCAGCACCCTTTAAAGAAATCGAGCCAACAATGTTCTGGTTTTCAAATTGGATTCTTTTACTTTGGTTTAAAGCTTCTTCTCTTGTAATTTCTGTAACAGTTTCTTTTTGTTCCAAACTTGGTGTGTCAGTATTTTTTTCTGTTTTATTTTTTTCTGCCAATTGTTCCTTAGTAATTGGTGGTGGTGCAAAAAAAAGTGAATATAGAATAATTACTGCTGCTGACAAAGAAATAGCTGCAATGACGTTTTTTGTATCCATTATTTCTTAGCTTTCATTTCTTTTTTAACTGGATCAAAACCATCTCCACCACCTAAAAACTTAATAGGATGACATGATAAAATTCTTTTTAAACTCATGAAACATCCTTTAACTAGTCCAAATTCTTTCAAAGCGTCAATACTGTATTCCGAACAAGTTGGTAAATATCTGCATGATTGACCAAATAGGGGACTAATTAGAAATTTATACGCTTTAATAAATTTAATTAAAATATTTGTGAAAATGCTCATTATTTAATTTTTTTTAAATCCTGAAATAGAGTTTCTTTTATAATTGTATATTCTCTATTTAACATAGTTGGCTTAGCAATAACAAGATATGAATAATGAAATTTTAAAGGAATTTTTTTAACTGCTTCATTTGTTATATTTCGCAATCGCCTCTTAATTTTGTTTCTTTTTACAGCGTTACCAATTTTTTTCTTTGTTACAAAACTTATGTTCAATTTTTTTGTATTTTTATTTTTTAACAGCCCATAAAAAATAGTTATATATTTATTGGATACTTTTTTTTGTTTAAGAAGGTTTTTAAATTCTTCACTTTTTGAAAGAGCAATTATTTTGCTTTTCATCAATACTCGAATTATTTTTTTTTTACAGTTGATGAGACAGTTAAATTTTTTCTTCCTCTTGACCTTCTTCTTTTCAGAAGCTTTCGTCCACCTTTAGTTTTCATCTTTGATCTAAACCCATGTTTTTTTAATCTTTTGCCTTTTTTAGGCTGATATGTTCTTTTCATATATTGCTGTCAAATTATTATTAATTTTGGCTCTTTATAGTAATTAAATATATAAATAGCAAATAGTAGATTTTATTATTAACATTAAAAAACAATGGAAAAATCAAAAAAAATTAAATTATTTATTGGTCTATTTTACTTATTGGCTGTTGTTTTGTTTTTGTACTTTTTTTTTTCAAAATTCACTTTACAAGAAATTACTAGTTATGAATTTATAAAAAATAATAGAGATTATTTTTTAAAACTCAGAGAATCAAATTTATTTTTATTATCTATCTTATTTATTTTATTTACAATTATTTGGATATTTGCAGCAGGATTTGCTTCTCCGTTAGCAATTTTTGCAGGGTTTATTTTTGGAAAATGGCTCGGACTATTTTTTTTAGCACTTGGAATGTCTATAGGTGCATCGTTTTTATATATTTTTGCTAATTATTTTTTAAAGGAAATAATTAAAGATAAATTTTTAACAAGATTTAAAAATCTTGAGGAAAAATTTAAAAAATCAGAGTTTTTTTACCTATTAGTTTACAGATTTGTTGGCGGGATACCATTTGTTTTGTCAAATATTCTACCTTGCATTTTCAATGTAAGAGTAACCAATTTTTTCTTAGCGACTTTTCTTGGTATACTTCCACAACTTTTTCTGGTCGTTTCTATTGGAAGTGGATTAGAGGAAATAATTGAAAAAAATTTAGAGGCACCAAATATAATTGATATTTTAAAATCTCCAAATATTTATTTACCTATTCTTGCATTTTTGATACTGTTAATTTTAACATTCTTTTTGCGTAAATTCTTTTTTAATAAAAATGAAAAATATTAAGATAAATAATAAGATTTTACTTTTTTCTTGTTTTATAATTTTTTATGCAGTTTTTAATTTATATTTTAAACAAAATGTAGGAAATGATACATCTATTTCAGAATGGTTAATTAATTATAACGGAGGATTCACAAGAAGAGGATTGGGTGGAGAGATCAATATATTTATTTCAAATATTTTTGATATTTCATTGAGATCAGCAATATTTTATTTGCAATCATTTTTGCACATAATTTTTATAGTCTTTTTATATTTTTATTTAAAAAATCTTTATTTAAATATTTTTCAAATTTTTGCATTATTTTCACCATTATTTCTTATTTATCCAGTAGCTGAACTTGAAGCTCTAGGAAGGAAAGAGATTTTATTATTAATTTCATTTATTGTATCAGTTCATTTAACAAATAAAAAATTTTCTGCTAAATTATTTAATTATCAAATACTAATTACATTTCCTATTTTGTGTCTTATTTGGGAACAAGTTGTGTTATTTGCACCATTTTATGTTGTTCTTATTGTTTATAAGAATAACTTAAAAACATTTAAGAGCTCTCTAAAATATTCATTTTTTATATTTGCCCCTTCTATCATTACCTTTTTATTAATATTCAATAATCCTCTTAGTATGGAAGGTCACAAAATGATGTGTGAATTCCTTCAAATTGAATTTAATGAGCGTTGCTATATGTCTGCCGTATTATTAGTAAAAAATACAATATATTTTGACACCTTACATATTCATACCTCTGCTAAATTTTTTCCGCATTATTTTAGATACTTACTTGTATTTATAATTGGATTTGGTTTTTTACATTTATCTTTAGTAACAAATCATTTTACCAATAAAGAAAATTTTATAAGTGCTCATTTTAAGCCAATTTATTTATTTTTTTTGTTATATTTACCTGTAGTACCGCTTTTTATCTTTGGGCTAGATTGGGGAAGATGGATTAACATCATGTACTCATTGTCAATCATATTATACTTTTATTTATTGAAAAACTCTCATATTACAAACTTATACGTAGCAAGAAGTAAATTATTAAAAAAGATATTAGAAAAAAAAATAATATTATTTTTTATATTCTATTTGTTTGCGTTTTATTGGAATCCAAAGACAGTTATTACAGGCGATATAGCAACGAATTCGCTCTATAAAATTGTATATAATTCTTCAAAAAAGATATTTAATTTTGGTGGTATACGTATATTTCAAGACAATCCAGTTATAAAATTTCACAAAAAATACATAGAATAATTTATTTTTATCAACATATTATTTTATTTACCTGTTTGCATATATAATCAATTTGATCATCTTTTAATGATAGACTGGTAGGTAAATAAAATCCATAGTTTGATATAAATTCTGAGTTTTTGTAATCATCTTTTTTAAATTTATATTTCTTTAAAATTTTCTGTTTATTCATAGGCCAAAAAAACTGTCTTGTTCCAATACCTTTGGCTTTTAGTTTAGAAATTACTTTTGACGCATTTAATTTAATGTCTTTATTTATAATCACCACACCAACAACCCAATAAATATTTTTTGAATATTTTTTTATTGGTTCAGGTATATAAATATTTTTATTATATTTTAAATTTTGATAATATCTTTTACCGATATAGTGTCTTTTTTTTACAATCTGATTAATTCTTTTTAGTTGACTTATTCCAAGAGTGGCCTGAATATTAGTTATTCTGTAATTCCAGCCAATATCCTCATGGTTAAATCTATTTTTTTTACCAAAAGCTAGATTTCTTAAACTTAAAAATTTTTGAAAGAGTTTCTTATTATTGGTAGTAATCATCCCCCCTTCACCGGTTGTAATTTGTTTATTTGCATAAAAACTAAAGGTACTAATGTCTCCAAAACTACCACATTTTCTTTTAAAAAGTTTTTGACCAAATACTTCTGCTGCATCTTCAATAATAATAATTTTTCTTTTTGAACATAATCTTTTCAAAATATCCATTCTAATAGGATAGTTGTATATATGTGTAGCTATTATAGCTTTTGTTTTAGATGTAATTTCTTTTTTAAGTTTATTAAGATCAAAGTTCCAATCATAAATATTACAATCAACAAATTTCATTTTAATACCTAACTTTAGAGCAGGCAGAGCATTTGAAATTATAGTGAAATTTGGAATAATAATTTCATCATCTTTTTTTAAATTTAGTGATTTGACAGCTATCTCTAAAGCCGCTGTCCCGTTAGAAACAGCAACTCCAAATTTATGTCCTATAAATTTAGAAAATTTTTCTTCAAATTTTTTAACGTTAGGACCTTCCGATGAAATCCATCCACTTTTTAAACTTTTTGTTATAGCCTTTATATCAGTGGGATCAATTATGGGTTGATTTACGGGTATAAATTTACTCACAATTTTTTAAGTTTTAACTTATCTTGATCTCCTGTAAAAGGGCCTTGTTTTACTTCGAGCATTTCTGTTTTTTCCAAAACTTTAAAACCATGAGCACCTTTAATTAACAAAATCATATCTTTATTATTTAGAGTTACTGATTTAGATCTAATATTTTTTTTATTATAGAAATAAACTCTTAATTTACCTGAAAATATTATTAACAGTTCAGACATATTTTTAATAACTTTTTTTTTATTTATATGAACGTGTGGGTTTATTATGTGATGTTTGTTGTGAGACATTAAACCTACCTGCATATTGTATTTGTTTGGGGTAAAAAATTTTATTCCACTAAATTTTTTTTTTTGATATTTAAATACTTTAGCGACTATTTGTTTGTTAATAGAAATATTTTGATCTTTGTAAAACATTTTATTATTTTTTAACTTTTATAAGTAAGCATTCTACAATTGTTAATAAATACAATAAACCATTTTTGATGAATATCTTAATATTGGGTGCAGATTTACTGTTTATTTCAGTAATTTTTTTTTGTGTAAATGGCAATTCAACGAATTTTTTTCTTTTTATGATCAAAAGGTAAATAAATTTTATTATAAAATTTGCGTATAATGTATTATCAATCTTTATATCTTTGAGAATATTTTTATTAAATATCATAATACAACTTGTGTAATCTTTAATCTTATTTGATAATAAAAAGTTACAAGAACGATTTAATACTAGACTAGATAATTTTCTAAAATTTCCTCTTAAATCTTTACCTTTTTTTATATATCTTGAAAATATTATACAATCTTTATCATTGTGTACCTTAAAACAATTTATGAATTGATTTATATTTGAATACATATCAACATCAAATCTTAAGATATATTTGTATTTTGTTTTTTTTATTCCATAATTTAATGCAGTAGCAAATCCTTTGATTTTTTTTCTAATATAAAGTTTAATCTTTTTGTTTCTAAATTTGTTGATTAGTTTTATGGTTTTATCTTTAGAATTATCGTCAACAATTATTATTTCTGCAACTGTTTTTTCTTTAAGAAGTTTTTTTAGTGTATTTTCAATAAATATTTCTTCATTATAAGTACAAAGAATTACTGATAATTTTTTCATAAAATTGTAAACTAAAATATGTTAAAATATTTTAAAGCTATATCAGATATTATTCGAAATTATAAATTTTATTCATTCCAGGTTTTATTTTATGAGATAATATTTATTATCTTTTATGAGAGGAAGTATAATAAATTTGAGTATTTAAATAGTGATTTTTTATCAAATTCAATTCCATGCCCTTATTTATTTTTAAAAAAAATTAATGTTTTTGTTAGAGAAAATAATCTGACCCAAATTTGTGATCTAGGTTCGGGTTTTGGAAAAATCCTATACTTTTTTGGAAAATTAAAAAAAATTAATATTGATGGTGTAGAACTTGAAAAAAAAATTTATGACTCATCCTCAAATCTTAGATGTAATGAGATTGAAATTTATAATCAAGATATTCTTAAATTTAATTTAATAACAAAAAAATACGAATTATTTATTTTCAACGACCCTCTAAAGAAAAGCAAAGATTTATTAGAATTAATTTTGAGAGTTAAAGAAAATTACGACTCAGTTTACTTAGTTTTTATTAATCTAGACTCTTATAAACAGATAATAATCCAAAAAAGTTTGATTATAATTAATCAATTTATTGCGTCCAAAAATAAAAATATATTTTTTTGTAAAATAAAATAAGTGGTGCCCACACCAAGAATCGAACTTGAGATTTATCCTTACCATGGACATGTTATGCCATTTAACTATGTGGGCGCTTATACCGATTATAATTGAAAGATATTAGAGCATTTTTTCAAATTATTGCCTTAATTTTTTTATTAATATGCATTATACAAGCACAAGGATTTTTTATGGGCATTCATTACGATTATAAATCAACTAAAAGCGCTAAACTTATGGAGAAGCAAGCAAAAAGAGAAAAAAAGCTAGCTGAAAAAAAAGCAAAAAGATTAGCCAAAGAAGGAGCAACAAAAGAAGATCCTAAAACAACAACATTAGACGCTTCTAAACCAATTACATTAGATTTTTTAACCAATCCAGATAAAGAATGAATACTCAAGAAAAAAAAGAGCGTTTAAGTTTGGCTCTAAGAAAAAATTTAAAAAAAAGAAAACTTTTTCAAAAAAAAACAAAAAAAAAGATAAATTTAAATAATGTCAGTACTTTCAGATAAATGGATTAGACAAATGTCTAAAGAGGAAAATATGATCTCACCATTTGAAGAAAAACAAATAAGAGGAGATAATATTTCTTATGGACTTTCTTCTTTTGGTTATGATGCAAGAGTTGCAGATGAGTTTAAAATTTTTACCAATGTAAATTCTGAAATTGTTGATCCAAAAAATTTTAAACCAACAAACTTTGTTACTAAAAATACTTCTGAGTGTATTATTCCACCAAATTCATTTGTTTTAGCAAGAACAGTTGAAAAGTTTAAAATTCCTAAAGATGTCCTTGTAATTTGTTTAGGGAAATCAACATATGCAAGGTGTGGGATTATAGTTAATGTAACTCCATTAGAGCCAGGTTGGGAAGGATATGTTACTTTAGAATTTTCAAATACTACTCCTTTGCCTGCAAAAATTTATGCTAATGAAGGTGTAGCCCAATTTATTTTTTTAAAGGGTAATGAAAAACCAGAAGTGACTTATGCTGATCGTAAAGGTAAATACATGGGCCAAACTGGAGTAACATTACCTAAAGTCTAGCCATGCAAAAATTAGAAGTCTTCGGAGCAAAGAAGCTCAGGGGACAAATTAAAATATCTGGCTCTAAAAACGCTTCATTACCAATTCTTGCAGCAACATTGCTTTCTAATAAAAAAACTGTGCTTAAAAATTTACCTATGGTTCGAGATATCGAAACAATGCTCTCTTTATTGGAGTCACTCGGATCTAAGATAAAAATTCATAAGAAACAAATAGTTATAGATAATTCAAAGCAAAAAAAAAAATTTGCATCTTATAATTTAGTTAAAACTATGAGGGCTGGAATTTTAGTTTTAGGTCCATTACTTACAAAATTTGGTTTTGCCAAAGTATCTTTGCCTGGAGGATGTGCCATCGGTTCTCGCCCAATCGATATTCATTTAAAAGCATTGTCAAAATTGGGAGTAAAATATAAAATTGATGAAGGATATGTTATCGCAAATGCCCCTAGAGGTTTAATAGGTAATAATATTCGCTTTTCAAAAATATCGGTGGGTGCAACTGAAAACTTAATTATTGCAGCAAGCATGGCCAAAGGAGTCACGAAATTATCGAATTGTGCAATTGAACCTGAAATAAAAGACTTAGTAAATTTTTTGAATAAGATGGGCTGCAAAATAAACTGGACATCAAAAAGAACTATCAAGATTACAGGTGTAAATAAGATAAAAGAAATTAATTATAAAGTAATGTTTGATCGTATTGAAGCAGGAACATATTTAATTGCAGCTGCGATTACAGAAGGGAATTTAAAGCTTAAAAATATTATTCCAAAAATAATTAAAACTGAAATTGATATTCTTAAAAAAATAGGTTCAAGATTAATTGTAAAAAAAAAAGAACTTCACATTATAGGAAATAAAAAAATAAAAAGTATTAATATTAAAACAGCGCCTTATCCAGGCTTTCCAACAGATTTGCAGGCACAAATAATGGTACTACTCTGTAAAGCGAATAAAAGTTCAATTGTTCAAGAAAATATTTTTGAAAATAGATTTATGCATGTTGCTGAATTGAATAGAATGGGTGCCAAAATTTCAATAAAAGGCAATAAAGCTATATCACAAGGTAATATAAATTTTGCACCAGCAGAATTAATGGCAACCGATTTAAGAGCCTCAGTTTCTCTGATTTTAGCAGCATTAACAGCTAAAGGAAAATCAATTATAAATAGAATTTACCATCTTGATAGAGGGTATGAAAATATCGAAAAAAAATTAAAAAAAATTGGTGCTAAAATAAGAAGAGTTAATCAATGAACAAAAAATATTTAAAAAAAATTATAGCAACCGACAATGAGGGGCTTCAAATGATATCAGCTTGTTGTGCAGGAGCAAAAGTAAAAATTTCAAATATTAAATATTTACAATCTAACAAAATATTTTTAATTTCTATTGAGCGAAATCAAGTTGAGACTAGTCAAGAAAATAAAAAAATTAATAGTATTTGTAAGTTTGATTTTATTGACCATGTTAAATCAAAAAACATTGACCAAGGTAATAAAGAATTGATTTTAGAACTTATTGGAATTGATTATTTGAAAAATAAGGACAATTATGAGATTAATCTTATGTTCAATAGTAATGCGCATATTTCTTTAAGAACAGAAACAATTGAAGTAAGTTTAGAAGATCAAAGTGAAATTAAATAACCGATGAAAATTTTAAATAGTAATAGCAGAACTTTCGACAGGAATTTAGATCAGATTCTTCTAAGGAGAAAAAATAAAATTCAGTCAAATGCAGTTTCAGTTGATAAAATAATAAAAGATGTAAAAAAAAATGGTGATAAAGCTTTATTAAGATATGAAAAAAAATTTAATAAAAATTTAAAGATAATCCCGAATTCAAAAAAAATCACCAAACTGATATCAAGCTTAGATAGAAAAGTTAAAAAAGCAATTGATCAAGCATATAAACGCATTTATAAGTTCCATTCATTTCAAAAAGCAAAGAATATTAAATACAAAGATCAATTTAATAATAAACTGGAGTATAAACATTTACCCCTAGAGTCAGTAGCAATATATGTGCCTGGTTCTACAGTTTCTTATCCATCAAGTGTATTGATGAATGCAATTCCAGCAATCGTTGCAGGAGTAAAACGAATAGTTATGATTAATCCTGGTTATAAAGGAAAACAAAACCCTGCTGTATTATATGCTGCTAGAAAATGTAAAATTAAAGAAATTTATTCTATTGGTGGTCCATCAGCAATCGCAGCTGCAGCATACGGAACTAAAAAAATTAAAAAAGTTAATAAAATTGTTGGCCCAGGTAATGCATTTGTTGCTGCAGCCAAAAAAGAGGTTTTTGGAGATGTTGGTATTGAAGGAATGACCGCAGGTCCCTCAGAAGTAACTGTAGTATGTGACAAGTATTCAAATCCAAATTGGATTGCTAGTGATTTAGTTGGGCAAGCCGAGCATGATCCACTGGCACAATGTATCTTAATTTCTAAGGATAAAGAATTAATCTATAAAGTTAAGTTAGAGATTTTCAAGCAATTGAAAGAGTTACCAAGAAGGTCTATTGCAACAAAAAGTATTATCAATAATGGAATATTAATGCATATTGTTTCAGATAAAAAGATTACTGATGTTATTAATAAAATTGCACCTGAGCATTTAGAATTAAATATTAAAAATTATAAATCTTTTATACCCAAGATAAATAATGCTGGATCAATTTGTTTAGGTAAATATGCAGTTATGGCTATGACAGATTATAATGTTGGATCTAATCATATTTTACCAACAAATGGATCCTCAAAGTATTCTTCAGGAATAAGTGTTAATGAATTTTATAAAAGAATTTCTTATATAAATTTATCAAAAAAGGGTATTGAAAGTCTTGGACCATCAGTTATAACTCTTGCAAATTACGAAGGGTTAGCAGGACATGCTCGCTCTGTAAAAAAAAGAATTAGGAGAAAATAAATTTGTCAAAACAAGATCTACTTGAATTTAAAGGTAAAGTTACAGACCTATTGCCAAACGCTATGTTTAGAGTTCAATTAGAAAATGGTCATACGGTTACCGCACACACTGCTGGAAAACTTAGAAAGAATAGAATTAGAGTTTTGCAGGGCGATAATGTAACAGTAGAAATGACTCCTTACGATCTTACTAAAGGTAGAATTATCTTTAGAGGTTAATGTAGGCTGAGTAGCTCAGGAGTAGAGCAGAGCCCTGAAAAGGCTTGTGTCGGGAGTGCGAATCTCTCCTCAGCCACCACCATTTTTCATCTTGAAATAATTAAAAAAAATATTTATTTTAAATCATCAAATATAACAAAAAGGACTAAAAAATAAGATGAGTACACTACAAGGAAAAGTAAAATGGTTTAATGGTAAAAAAGGTTATGGCTTTATCGAGAGAGACGATAAAGAAAAAGATGCTTTCGTCCATGCCTCAGCAGTAAAAGACGCTGGAATGAGATATTTAAACGAAGGTGATAAACTTGAGTTTATACTTGAAGATGGTCCAAAAGGTCCATCTGCTGTTAATCTTAAAAAAATTGATTAATCATTTAAAATTTTAGAGGGCGTAATATCTAATATAACTAGATTTACGTCCTTTTTTAATTAATGTCTTGAATAATTAAAATTATTGTCTAAAAAGAATAACAATGATTATAAATATTACATTCAAAGTAACTTCAAACAGTTCTCATAGAATCTGTTTCCATAGCCTATAGGCTATTTATTTATAATATAATTTTAATCCACACAAAAATAATATAAAAACAAGGAATGCCTGGGTGGTGTAACGGTTAGCACGAAAGTTTGTGGAACTTTAAGTTTGAGTTCGATTCTCAGCCCGGGTACCAAAAAAAATGAATAAAGAAAATAAATTAGTTCCTGGATTACCTTCAGGATTTGAAGATCGTTGGGGAAAAAAAGTTCTTCTTAAAAAAAAGCTTTTAAAAGTTATTGAGAATAATTTTATAAAATTTGGAGCAGAAGCTCTTGAAACTCCTTCGTTTGAAATTGCAGAAAATATTGGATCTTTTTTGGCAGAAGATGAGGCCAATCCTATGTCTGATGTATTCTCATTTGAAGATGGAGACAAAAACATTACTCTTCGTTATGATCTTTCAAGCCCACTTGCAAGATTTTATGCACAAAATAACCAAGAACTTCCATCAATCTTTAAGCGATATCAAATTCAAAATGTATTTAGAAACGAAAAAGCAGGAAACGGTCGATATAGAGAATTTATGCAAGCAGATTTTGATATTGTTGGAAATGTTAATCCTGCCCAGGCAAATGCAGAGCTTTGCAATTTAATATCAAGCACACTATCAGATTGCGGATTAAACAAAGATCAATTTACCATCAATGTAAGTAATAGAAAAATAGTCCAAGGACTAATTAATGAATTAAAAATTTCTGAAGAAAAACAAACTAAGGTCATTCGAGCTATAGATAAACTTGATAAACCTGGATTTGGTCTAAAAGGAGTTGAAGATTTACTCAAAAAAGAGAGAAAAGACAAAAGTGGTGCTATTACGAAAGGAGCTGAGTTATCAGATGATCAAGCAGCACAAATATTGAATTTTCTAAAAGTAAAAGATTTAAAAGAATTAAGAGAAACTTTAAAAAACCCTTTATCCCAAGAAGGAATAAAAGAATTAGAAGATGTATTTGAAATTCTTGGATATGGATCAAATTTAAAAAAAGTTAAAACAAATTTTACTATAGTTAGGGGACTTGCTTATTATTCAGATTTTATTGTTGAGACCAACTTAGATTTTAAAGTCACCAACAACAAAGGCAAGGAAATTGAGTTAGGTAGTATCTGCTCGGGAGGCTCATATGCTAAACTTATTTCAAGATTTAGAGGAGTTGATGTTCCTGGGACAGGAATTAGTTTTGGAGTTGATCGATTACTATTTGCATTAATGCAATTAGATCAAATTAAAATAGAAGATCAAAAACCAATTTTAGTTTGTGTAATGGATCAAAAATTTTTAAAGAATTATTATGAGATAGTCGATTTGTTAAGAGGAAATAATATAAATGCTGAAGTTTTTTTAAGTGCCAAAAAAAATCTAGGAAAGCAACTTGAACTAGCAAATAAACGTGAATTAGCAGTTGCAATCATTTGTGGAGAAAATGAATTTAAAGATAATACTGTAACTATTAAAAATCTTAAGGGCGTCAAGGGTGAAAACAGCCAAACAATTCCAAAATCGAATTTGATAAATGAAATCAAAAAACTTATCTGAAAAAATCCTTAGATCTGTAAAGTCTAAAGGATTTAAGTATATCGAATTGCCATCGGTAGTTGAAACAAATCATATTGTACAAAGATCAGGCGAAAACTTTAGAAAATTTATCTTTTCATTTACTGATCAAAATGGAAATGAGCTATGTTTGCGTCCTGATTTAACAATAGTTTCATGTCTTAGATATCTAAAAAATAATTTCAAAGGAAAGGAAAAAATATTTTATAGTGGTCAGGCCTATAGAAAATCTCAAAATCAAAAAGTTTCTATTATTAGAGATCAAATAGGATTTGAAATTATTGGTTCAAAAAATGAAAAATTCGATGATAAAGAAATAATAAACACATCTTTAAATTCTTTAAAGAAATTAAAATATTCTTCAGGAAAATTAACACTGGGAAATGTAGAAATTTTCAATCTTTTAATATCAAAATTAGACATTCCAAAAAGATGGAAATTAAGACTTTATAGACACTTTTGGAGAGAAGATTATTTTAACGATTTATTAAAAAGACTAGAGACAAATTCAGATGTAGACCCAACTATAGTTGAAATTGATAAGAAACGTTATCTTAAAATGTTAAAGGAAGATAAATCGTTAATCATAGCCGGTAGATCTATCGAAGAAATTTTAAGTAGGTTTGATAACAAAATTAAAGACCCAAGACGTGCAAGTAAGGGGAAAAATGTATCTAAAATTATTAAAGAGTTTTTAAAAATTAAGTGTCCAATAAATAAAGCTGCTCAAGAACTAAATAAATTTTTTAAAAAATATCAAATTAATTTGGTGGTAGATCAAAAATATTTTCCAATATCGAATAATAGGGTGTCAAATTTAAATGTAATTTTTTCAACTTCTTTTGGAAGGCAACTTGAATATTACACAGGAATGGTTTTTAAAATTGATATTAAATCTAATAATAAAATTAAAAATATTATTAATGGGGGCAGATATGATCAATTAATCTCTGATCTAGGTTCTAAAAAACAGGTTTCAGCAGTAGGGGCTGCCTTAAACTTAAATTATTAATTATGGACAATATAATAAACATAGGAATTCCAAGCAAAGGTAGATTAAGAAAAGATGTTTTAAAAATTTTTAAAAAGAAAAAATTGAAACTTGTTTCAGAAAGAGGAGAGAGAGATTTAATTGGTTCAATCAAAAGTACAACAAATGTAAAGATATTGTATTTACATGCTAGAGAAATTATAGAAAGACTTGGTGACAATTCTCTGGACATAGGATTTTCAGGTTTTGATCTATTAAAAGAAAGTGAAATTAACACTCAAAAGAAAATTAAAGTAAATAAAAAGCTAAGTTTTGGAAAAGCTGATTTAGTTGTTGCTATCCCTGATCCTTGGATTGATGTTCAAACAATTGCTGATCTTGAGGAAATTGCATTTGAATTTAGAGATAAAAAGAAGAAAAGATTAAGAGTTGCAACTAAATATCCAAATTTGACAAAAGAATTTTTATTTTCAAAAGGTGTCACGCAATTCAGATTAGTCGAAAGTCTTGGGGCAACAGAATCATATCCTTTTACAGGATCAGCAGAATTAATTACTGATATTAGTTCTACAGGTGAAACATTAAAAGCTAATAATTTGAGAGTTTTAAAAGATGGTGAAATTCTAAAGTCTCAAGCATGTATTTTTACATCAAAGAAAAATTCAAAAAAAAGAGGATTAAGAAAATTAATTAAGTTACTTTCCAAATAATTTATCATTCAAATAAATTAGATATTATTCTGCAAAAAATCCTTATAATACAACTTACGAATCATGGACACAATTTTATTAACTATCTTAGTTTTATTGCTATTAGCAACATTAGTGATTTTGTATTTAAATATAAAACCTAGACCAAGAAATGATAGAAAAGAGGATGATGAAATAGCAAATTTAAATGCTGAAATAGTTCGATTGAAAGATAGTTTAAATACAACAATCAACACATCTCTAGGTTCAATGTCTAACTCATTTAATGCTCTTTCAACTGGTGTTACTAAAGACATGACCGAAGCTTTAACTAAGGTAGATGAAAAAGTAGGGAATTTTAATCAGCAAGTACAATTATTAAACCAAAGCCAAGAAGGAATTACTAAGATTTTAGCAGGGGTTAAGAAATACGGAACTCTTGCAGAGTATTCTTTAGATGCACTAATCAAAGATTTATTGCCAGCATCTCAATTTATGACAAATGTAAAGATGAAAGAAGATACAAGTGAAAATGTAGAATTTGCAATCAAGCTTCAAGGGGATGTTCTGGTTCCAGTAGACTCTCATTTTCCAGTTGAAAAATTTAAAGCAATTACAAACTCTTATGATACAGACGATAAAAAAGCCGTTGCTGATGCTAGAACAAAATTAGCGAGCGCTTTTAAAGCTAAAGCGAAAAGTGTAATGGAAAAATATATTGTTCCACCTAAAACAACTGATTTTGCGATAGTTTATGCACCAACTGAAAGTCTTTATAAAGAATTAACTGAATATCAGGATCCAAGCACTAAAGAATTATTAACCCAAGAATTAATGAAAAAATATAAAATAGTTATTTGTGGACCTAATACTCTTTCGGCTTATTTACAATCCTTACATATGGGTTTTCAATCACTGAAAGTTCAAAAGGGAGCTACAGAAATATACAATCATCTTAAAAGTATCACCACTAGATTTGGTAAACATTTTGATAATATTATTACGCTTAGAAAAAAATTAGAAGAGGCCATGAATGTAGTAGATAAGTTTGGGACTGATGCAAGATCAATAAGTAGAACTCTAGAAAATATAAAAGATCCCGAGCAGGTTGAGAAAGCTGTTCAAACAGAAAATGTAGAAAAATTTGTTGAAAGAAATAAACAGCTTAAAAATTAATTTCTTTTTTCCAATAATACCGATTATAAGAAATCACATGCAGTGGAATAATAAATTTATTTATCCTAAATCTACAAGATCGATTGTACAAGGTTCTAGACACTATTCGGTAAATGAGGAAAACCTTCCTTCTGTAACAACAATTTTAAAAGCAACTGAGTCTGAAGAAAAAAAAGCAAAACTAGCTGAATGGAAAAATAGAGTTGGTCATAGACAAGCTGAAATTATTTCAAGAGAAGCAACAAGCCGCGGAAGTTCTATGCATGATTATTTAGAAAAATTTTTGCTTGGAAAATTGAATATGGATTTACTTGGAGATAACACTCGTGAAAAAATGATGGCTGATCAAATTATTGAAAACGGACTTAGAAATAAATTAAGTGAGATCTGGGGGTGTGAAGCAACTTTATATTATCCTGGAAAATATGCAGGTGCTGCAGATTGTATTGGTGTTTATGAAAATAAAGAAACGATTATAGATTTTAAACAAAGCAACAAACCAAAAAAAGATGAATGGATTGACGATTATTATTTACAATGCGCAGCATATTCATTAGCCCATAATAAAGTTCATGGTTCAAATATAACTCAAGTTGCAATTCTTTTATGTACTAAAGATAATATTTTTCAGAGATTCATAGTTGAAGGTGAAAGATTATTAAATTATCAAAATCAATTTTTAGAAAAGGTCGAACAATTTTATTCACAAAGGATGGCAAATTGAACTATGTAGTTTGGGATATTGAAACTGACTCAGCTCAATTAGATTGGGCTACTATGATTGAGATTGGCGCTATTTTATTGGACGAAAATTTTAATGAAAAAGAAAGATTTACAGCCAGATGCAGGATGCCACAAGATCGAGTTCCATCTGCAACTGCTTTATGTATAAATAAATCAAATGTTGATTTGATTACAAAAGGCAACTTAAGCCATTACCAAATGATTGCACAAGTAGAGAAAAAATTTCGTAAATGGTCACCTGCAACTTTTATGGGATTCAGTTCAGTTGGGTTCGATGACGAAATCCTTAGGCGAGAATTTTTTAAATCATTAAGAAAGCCATATTTGATTAATACAGAAGGCAATTCAAGACATGATGCATTAAATATGATTAAAGCAGCATTTGCTATTGATGAAAATGTTCTAAAAACTGAACTTAATCCTAAAGGAAATAAATCTATGAAATTAGAGTCGCTAGCAAGACTTAATGGTTTTGATTCCTCGGGTGCCCATGGAGCTCTTTTTGACACCGAATTAACTGTAAAGGTTCTTGGTTTATTAAAGAATAAACAGTCTGATTTATGGCACGAATACCTAAAAACCAAAAGCAAGGTCGTAGTTGAAAATTTAATCAAACAAGAAAAAATGTTTACAATTAATGAGAATTTTTTTGGTAAAAATTATCTTTTTTTAGTTGCTCCATTACATCCAAATTCATGTATGCATCCAGTTTATAAATGGGGACAAGTGGTAAATTTATCTGCAAACATAGAAGAACTTCAAAAACTTAATTATCAAGATTTAAAGAAAGAAATGAAAAAATCACCTCGTTTTTATAAAACAATTAAATCTAACAAAGCTCCTATAATTTTAGATAAAAATTTAGGTTTAAAAGTAGATCCATATAAAAAAATTGGAATAAATTTATTAAATAAAAGAGCAGAATTAATGAAATCTAACGAAAAATTTTCACAAGATATTTGTAATATTTTGAAAGAAGCAGCTGAGGAAAAAATGGAAACAGCATCACAAGAAGATGTGGAACCTGAAGAGACAATTTACTCTGGGGGCTTCGATACGTTTAATAAAGATGTTCCCTTATTTGAAAAATTCCATTCTGCAGATTGGAAAGATAGATTATCTTTGTTAGATAAGTTTAAAGATGATAGATTAGTTTCGTTTGGTTACAGCCTAATATACAATGAAGCTCCAGAGATTTTGCCTAAAGATATTTATAATAAAATAAAAAGAAAAATTGCTTCGAGAATTTTAAGTACCAACAAAGAAAAATGGTGGACAGTTTCAGCTTTTTATTCAGAATGTGATGAAATAAGAGAAAATGAGGATAAAATGTTTTCATTTAAAAATACCGATGAAAAATTGAAATTTTTAGATGGAATTAATGATTATGTTATGAATTTGGAGCAAAAATATTCAGATGCGTAATTAAATAAACAGAAAAAAGTTCTTTTTGCCCATTGTAAATTAGAGTGAATCAATTATATCGATAATATGCTTATAGATTTTAAAGACGAAGATTTTGAAAACAAAATTAAAAACGAAGACGTATCAGTAATTCAATTTAGTGCAGCATGGTGTGGACCATGCAAAACTTTAAAACCAGTTATGGATAAACTTGCGGATGAATTTAAAGGCAAGGCTGGTTTTTATTATGCGGATATCGAAGATGGTGGAATTAATACCGGAAGCGCTGCAGGCATTAAAGGCGTACCAACTGTAATTGTTTATAAAAAAGGTGTTGAAGTAGATAGAAAAGTTGGTGGTGTTCCCGAAAGTCATATGAAAGAATTTCTAGATAAAAATATCTAATTTAATTTTAAGACTTCTCCAGCTAGATACAAAGATCCTGTGATTAATAAAAGATCACCTTCTTTTAAATTAATTGACTTAATAGCTTGCTCAATATCTGGTTGATATTGAACATTAGGTATACTTTTAAATTTTTCTTTTAAATCTTTTCCACTAATTGAGTTTGGTTGAGTTTTTAAATCTATGGTAGTTACGGATGAAATATCCTTAAAGTAACTGATATATTTTTCATGTTCTTTATTTGCCATCATTCCAATAACAACATGTTTGTTACAATCTAAGCTTTGAAGGTACTCATTCAATGCTATTGCTCCATCTTCATTATGACTTCCATCAACTATTAATTTATTATTTTTAACCAACTTTTTAAGTTTGCCAGATTTAATTTCCTGAAGTCTTGCCAAACTAGATATTTTTGTAATACCCATTTGAATATTTTCATCTTTGATACCAATACTTAAGGTTCTTAGAGTTGCTATTGCAGTTGAGATATTTTCTAATTGATATTGACCAAGAACATTAGGCATTGGAAGTTTTAATCCACCTAATTTATCCTCATAATAGAAGAAATTATTCTCGTTAACTGAGTAACTAAAGTCATCATTAAAAAATACTTTATTAGATGGGTTTTGAGAGATGGTTTTTTTAATACAATCCATTGTCTCTTTGGTGCTTTGTTTGGCTACAATAATATTTGAATTTAAAAGTGTAGATGTTTTTTCAAAAACAATCTTTTCAATTGTTCTTTCATCTTTTGGAAGCCAATCTGTGTGGTCAATTGAACATGAACAAACAACACTAGCTAGGTTTTCTTTTAGTATATTAGTTGCATCAAATCGATGAAATAAACCAGCTTCCACAAGGTTAATATTATTAGGGTATTGTGCAGCCTTGTAAAAATAAGAGGCAGTTAATATTTCGAAAAATGTGATTGGTTTATTGTCATTAATACTTTCTACCTTTTCAAACAAGTCTGCTAACTCATCATCACTTAATTCCTTGTTGTTAAAGACAAATCGTTCATTTATTTTTAGAATATGAGGGCTTGTGTAAACATTACAATTTATATTTGCTTCTTTTAAAATAGAAAAGATTCCATTAATTGTACTATTCTTACCATTAGTACCTACTACAGATATGGCTTTAATTTTATTTTGTGGATTATCTAATTTTTTACAAAGATTGATAACTCGATCTAAACTAAGATCAATTTCTTTAGGATGCAGCTTTTGTAAGCGACTGACTATCTTCTGAAGTTTCATTTTCTTCAGAGCTTATAGCAGAATTTTGTTTCAACAATATTGATAATAAAGTTCCAATTTTCTCAGCTAAATCTTTTCTTTCTACAATTAAATCAACAAAACCAGTTTTTTGAACATATTCACTGGTTTGAAAATTTTCTGGCAATTCTTCCTTAACAGTTCCTTGAATAACCCTTTTTCCTGCAAAAGCTATTAATGAACCAGGCTCTGCAATATGAATGTCTCCTAGCATTGCATAAGATGCGGTAATTCCTCCAGCAGTTGGATCAGTGATTAGTACAAGGTAAGGAAGTTTGTTACTTTTAAGTTCATTTACTGCAAGAGTGGTCCTAGTCATTTGAGATAATGAAATTAAACTTTCCATCATTCTCATTCCACCACCTGCACTTACACAAATAAAAGGAGTACGATTTTCTATAGCATGCTGAATACCGTACAAAAATGCCTCACCTTCAGCAGAAGCCATTGATGCACCTAGAAATTCAAAGTCAGATGCAACTGCAGTTACTTTAGTATTTTTGATATTACCACTAGCAACCATCATTCCACAATCAAGCCCAGTTTTTTTTCGTGCATTTTTTAACCTGTCCTTGTATGATTTTGAGTCTGTCCAATCTAATGGGTCATCATTTGGAATGGGTGTTTTGAAAATTTCATAATTATTTTTACCAAATAAAATATCAAACCTTTGTTTAGGATTAATTCTATGATGTTTGTTGCAATCTGGGCAAACCCATAAATTATTTTCTAGATCTTTTTTTAAAATTGGACCTTTACAACAAGAAGTCCAGTCACTTTTTGCAATTTCATCTTTTGAAGCCCTTTTGTGAATAGCAGTTTTAATTTTTTCACCTGCTTTGATTATTTTTGTGATCCAATTCATTTGATTTTATTTCTTAATTTCTTAACTATATTAGTAACATTTGTGACAACATTTTGTCTCTTATTAATAGATACTGTTATTCCTTTACAAATTGCACTACCCACAACCAAACCATCTGCTTTTTTAAGAGACTTTATAGTTTTTTCGGTGATTCCAAAACCAATTACTACATTTTTATTTTTATTTAATGATTTAATATTATTATACCTTTTAATAATTTTCTTAGGAGCAACTTTAAGTTTTCCGCCAGTAGTTGAAAGCATTGAGATATAATAAACCATATCATGACTATCCTTAATAATTTTTTTTAGTCTTTTATTAGAAGTGGTAGGAGATACTAATTGAATAAAATTTATACCTTTTTTTTTACATTTAAAAGAAAAAGATTTATTTTCAGGATAAGGTAAATCAACAACAATTAACCCATCAACTTTAGATTTTTTACATTTATCAATGAACTTGTTTTCATTATACTGATAAATCATGTTATAATATCCCATTAGAATTATAGGTTTATTTTTTTTAGATTTTTTAAATTGATTTGCTATTGAAAAAACATCATTAATTTTTATTCCATTTTTGATAGCCCTATAAGCACTTGTCTGAATTTGACCACCATCAGCGATGGGAGTGTTATGTGGAAAACCTAGCTCACAAATATCTGCATATTTTGAAATTGATTTTAAAATTTCTAAAGATCTTTTTTTTGTGTTATCTCCAGCAACAGTATAAGTAAGAAGTGCTGGTCTATTTTCTTTTTTAGTTTTATTAAATGTTCTACTAATAAGAGAATTAATTATCATTTCTGCCTAATCTTTCTCTTAGAATGTCTCTATCCTTCTTTGCATCTCCACATGAATTTACAATGATGATTGTGTCTTTACTTAGCTTAGGTGCAATTTTTATTGCTTCTGCAAAAGCATGACTAGGCTCAAGACTAGGATTTAATTTTTCAAACTTTGTGACCATTTGGTATGCATTTAACGCCTCTTCATCTGTTGCGTATGTATAACGAGCCCTTTTCGTATCTTTTAAAAAACAATGGATCGGACTTACACCAGGATAATCTAGCCCAGCACTTATAGACTCAGTCTCCTTAATTTGACCCTCATTATCTTGACAAACATATGAAGCTGCCCCATGTAAAATTCCAATTTTTGCATTTCTACTTAAAGGAGCAGCATGAAGCTTTGATTTATTAGGACCACCTGCCTCAACTCCTAT
>QCNX01000014.1 GCA_003210015.1 Pelagibacteraceae bacterium AG-426-P20
TTTTAAGTTTTAAATTATCAACATCAATATCTGATTGAATATTTAAGTCCTTTATTTTAAATTTTTTATTGAGTTTAAATTTAAAATTATTTTTGGAATTAAATGAAATATTTTCAATCTCCAATTTTATGAAGTTATGATTAATTAATTTTTTAATATCATCTGTTGTAAGATTTGTTTTGGTAGTATTAAGTTTACCTGAAATCAAATATTCATCATTTTGTTTTGAAGATATTAATTCTGGTATTAAGATATTTTTATTATTAAGACTTAAATTAATATCTTTTAATATTAAATTTTTTTGATTTATATTAAAAATAAAATCTATTTTATTTAGATTATATTTTTTAAACAAACTTATTTGCCCATTATTAAATATTCCATTAAGTTTATAGTTATTTTTGATATTTCCCTGTTTATCAAATTCTAATTCTAGATCAGCTACTACATAACCCTTTTTAATAAATTGATTTGCAATAAAAATTTTTGGGTCATTATTTATTAATCTGGCAAAAGTGATTAGGTCTTTTATTGCCAAAGATTTAGTTGATATAAAAATTCCTTTTACTGCAAAATCATTGTTTATATATGATTTTAGAGAAATCTTTGATTTAATTCTTTCAAGTTTGATAATTTTATCTTTATAAATTAAATCCGTACCGATAGTTTTTGCGTTTATTTCAAAGTTAAATGGGTTAAGAGTTACTTTTACTTGTGATAATTTAATTTCTAAATTTGGTTCTATTTTTTTTACATGGGAAATTATTTTTGAATTAAAAATATCTGTTTTAATTCCAATCGTGCTTAAATATATTAATATTATTAATAATAATGTTATTATACTAACAAATATTCTATAAATTATTTTAGTCATTATATTTTATGTAATGATCTTTCTAAAAATTCATCTATCTCACCATCTAACACTTTATCAGGACTTGTGCTTTCGTGGTTTGTTCTATTATCTTTTACTAGTCTATAAGGCTGTAAAATATACGATCTTATTTGATGGCCCCATCCAATTTCTGATTTAGATGTTTCATTATTTTGATTTTGTTTATCTTTTTTTTTAATTTCATAATCATATAACCTTGCTTTTAACATATTCATACAAGTAAACTTATTTTTGTGTTGAGACCTTTCATTTTGACATTGTACAACTATTTTCGTAGGAATATGTGTAATACGTACAGCGCTATCAGTCGTGTTAACATGCTGTCCTCCAGCTCCACTTGATCGATAAGTATCAATCCTTAAATCTTTTTCTAATATTTCAATGTTAATATCTTCATCAACCACAGGATAAACCCATACACTTGCAAAACTTGTATGTCTTCTAGCACCTGAGTCAAATGGCGAAATTCTGACTAATCTATGAATACCTGACTCTTTTTTCAACCATCCAAAAATATAATCGCCCTCTATCTTAAATGTGGTTGATTTAATACCTGCTTCATCTCCTTTGTGTTCACTCACAATTTGAAATTTAAAATTTTTATTATCGGCCCATTTTGCATACATTCTTCTAAGCATATTAGCCCAGTCTTGGCTCTCGGTCCCCCCTGCTCCAGCATGTATTTCAATATATGAATCTAAGGAATCTGCTTCATTAGACAAAAAACATTTTATTTCATTTTTTTTAACAAGTAATCTCAGCTCTTTAATATTTTGATTTACTTCTTTTTGAATATCAATATTTTTTTCATCTAATGCTAAATGATATAAATCATCTAAATCTTTAAGCTGTTTATTTGATGAGTCATGAGAATTTAATAAATCCTCAAATAATTTTTTTTCTTTTACAATTTTTTGTGATTTTGCTTTATCTTGCCAAAAATTAGCATCAAGCATTTTTTTATTATGTTCTTCTAATTTTAAATAAATACTATTCTGCTCAAAGATACTCCTTAACTCTTTGATTTATATTTTCGATTTCTTTTTTCAAACTTAAATATTTATCGTCCATTAATAAAACCTTAATATATTATTGACATCTAATCTATTATTATTTGAATATAAAACTTTTCCCTCTGATACATTTTTACTTTTATAAGATTCTATTATTGTATTTTTTGAGGTAAATTTTGCTTTTTCTCCTGTTGATGAGTCTACAACCATTAGTGTCATATCATCAGCAACCTTAAACGGTCTTGCTTCTGATTTTTTAATAGCTTTTTTAACAAATTCTTCAAAAATAGGTAAAGCTGCTTTTGATCCTGTCTCGTATTTTCCTAAAGGCTCAGGATTATCCATTCCAACATAGACGCCTATAACTAAATTAGATGTAAATCCAATAAACCAAGCATCTGTATTTTCATTGGTAGTTCCAGTTTTTCCAGCAATATTTAATCCTAATTTTTTCAATTTTTTTCCAGTTCCTCTCTCTACGACTCCTTGTAAAATTGATGTTAGTTGATAAGCAGTTTGTGGTGAAAAAACTTGCTTATAATTATCTTGTATTTCAGGAAATTCTTTACCAGTAAAAGAAATTTTTTCACAATTCATGCATTCTCTATTTTTATTGTTAAATATAGTATTACCTTCACTATCTTGAATACGATCAATAATTATAGGTTTTATTAATTTTCCACCATTTACAAATGAACAATAGGCAGATGTCAGATTTAATAATGTTGTTTCAGCTGAACCAAGTGATATTGAAAGTAATTCATCTGGATTTTCATAAATATTCATTTTTTTTGAAAAGTTTGCGACCTTATCGATACCAAGACTTTGTGCGATTCTGACTGTCATCAAATTTCTAGATTTTTCAAGACCAATTCTGAGAGTTGATGGTCCATAAAATTTTTTTCCATAATTTTCTGGTTTCCATTTTTTTAAGTCAACTCCTTGATCTAAAACAAGCGGTGCGTCTAAAATTAATGATGATGGAGTAAATTGATTTTCTAACGCTAATGCATATACAAATGGTTTAAATGCAGAACCGGGCTGCCTCAAGGCCTGTGATGTTCTGTTAAATTCACTATTTTTAAAACTAAACCCACCACTTAATGCTAGAACTCTTCCTGTAAATGGGTCCATCACAACTACACCTCCATTAATTTTTGGTAATTGTTCAAGTGAATAAGATTTTTTATCTATCTTTTTTACATAGATTACATCACCTTCTTTAAATAAATCTTTAAATTCTTTTTTAGTCCATGAGATATCTTTAAATTTAATTTCTCCTTGCAAATTATTTTCTGTTTCAATAATTGAATTAAATTGATTAATTTTTTTTACAATTGCAATTTGCCAATTAATAGACTTTTCCAATTTAAATTTCTTTTTAATTTTTTTATACCAATCTTTTGAGTAGTTGATATTTTGTATTGCTCCACGCCATCCTTTTCTTCTATCATAAGCGACTAAACCATTCCTTAAGGATTGAGTAGCTATTTTTTGTAGTTCTAAATTTATTGGAGTATTTATATTATAGCCTTGTTTATAAACTTTATCATAAGTAAGCTTATCAATTATTTCTTTCCTTACATCTTCGATGTAATACTGAGAATTTTCTAAAAAAACTCTTTTATTTTTTTTTAATTCAATTTCTTGTTCTTTAAAAAATAAGTATTTTTTTTTTGTAATAAAATTATTATCAAGTAAATTCTTTAAAACCAAATCTCTTCTAAATTTAGCTAATTCTTTATTTCTGTAAGGATTATATTTACTTGGCGCTTTTGGTAATGCTGCTAATAATGAAGTTTCATTATAATTTAATTCTTTAATTGATTTATCAAAATACTCAAGACTAGCTGCTGCCACACCATAAGCTCCACTACCTAAATAAATTTGATTTAAATATAATTCTAAAATTCTTTCCTTAGATAAAGCTCTTTCAATTCTAAATGCCAATATAGCTTCTTTAATTTTTCTGTTTAAACTAATTTCATTTGTCAAAAGAAAATTTTTTGCTACTTGCTGGGTAATAGTTGATGCACCCTCAAGCCGTTCAGAACTAATTATATTTTTAATATTGTTAATAATTGCTCGGACAACTCCTTTGGCATCCACACCCGGATGTGAAAAAAAATTTTTATCCTCAGCAGATAAAAAAGAATTAATTACATTTTTTGGAATCGCTTCATAAGGAACAAAAATTCTTTTTTCTTTGGAAAAATCAGCTACTAATTCTCCATTTCCAGAATACATTTTGCTCGAAACTGGTGGTTTATAATTTTTTAGAAAGCGATAATCAGGGATATTGTTTGAAAAAGACCATAAAACTATAAAAATAGTCACCGCCACAAGCAAAAATAAACATAAAATAGTGATAAATATATTTTTAAATAAACTGGTCATTTTAATTCCATTATATAATGGAATTTGTTAAATATAAGGCATTATTATCAAACAAAATTTTTATTAAATATAAAATTAATGAGACAAACAAATCAAATAATATGGAAAAAAATTTATACATTGATGCTTCGCATCCAAATGAAACTAGAGTCGTACTTAAATCTGAAAACAATATTGAAGATTACGAGTACGAAGGTCTAAAAACTAACCTTATAAAAAATAATATTTACTTAGGCAAAGTAAGTAGAATTGAGCCTTCTTTGCAAGCCGCTTTTGTGGATTTTGGAAGAGAAAGACATGGTTTCTTATCATTTAATGATATTCAATCTGATTATTATCAAATTCCAAAAAGTGATCTTGAATTAATTAAACAAGAGGAACAAAAAGCAAGAGAGGAATTATCAAAAGAGGTCGAAGCCAAAGAAGAAAAGGATATAGCAGAAGGCAAATTAGAAATCGATGATCATTTAGAAGTTGAAAAAAGGGAAATTGATAAAGAAATTTTAAATAATAATATTGATGGAAAAATTGATAAATCGAATGAAGAAAGTAACCAAGATAGTATTATATCTAATAATGTAAAAGAAAAAAAAGAAAAAAAATATTTCAAATTTAAAAGATATAAAATTCAGGAAGTTATTAAACCAAATCAAGTAATACTTGTTCAAGTTATCAAAGATGAAAGAGGTCAGAAGGGAGCTGCACTTAGTACTTTCATATCTATAGCTGGTAAGTATATAGTTTTAATGCCTAATACGCCAAAAGGTGGGGGAATTTCGAGAAAAATTTTTAATCCTGCAGACAGAAAAAAAATTAGGTCAATTCTTAATGAAATTGAAATTCCAAAAGAAATGGGTCTGATAGTAAGAACTGCTGGCTGCAATAAAACTAAAAATGAAATTAATCAAGATCTTGAGACCTTAAAAAATACTTGGGATCAAATAAAAAATAATGCAATAAATTCAATAGCTCCATCCTCAATTCATCAAGAAAGTGAAATTATTAAAAGAACACTAAGAGACATGTACGATGAAAATACAAAAAATATAATTATTGAGGGCAATGAAGGTTATAAAAAAGCTCAGAATTTTATGAAAATGATGATGCCTTCACATGTAAAAAAAATAAAAAAATATAGAGGAAAAATTCCATTATTTATTGAGGAAGATATTGAACAAAAATTAAATCAAATCTTTGAGTCTGAAATTAAACTTCATTCAGGGGGATACTTAGTAATCAACCCTACTGAAGCACTTGTATCTATTGATATTAATTCAGGAAGCTCAATAAAACAAAAAAATGTTGAAAATACTGCACTTGATACAAACCTTGAGGCTGCTGAAGAAATTGCAAGGCAAATAAAAATTAGAGATTTATCAGGATTAATTATTATTGATTTTATAGATATGCTTAGTTACAGCAACAGAAGACTAGTTGAAAGACGTTTAAAAGAAAAATGTAGACTTGATAGAGCAAGAATACAAATTGGTAGAATTAGTAACTTTGGTTTGCTTGAAATGTCTAGACAGAGATTAAGAGAAAGTGCAGTGAAATGGAAAGTTGAGCTGACGGATGAGTCTTTTGCTCAAAAACTATTAAAAATAGTTGAATTAAAATCTGTGTTAAATAAAGCTAAATTTGTAGAGCTAAAAGTTTGTGCAAAAATTTCTGATTTTTTAAAAGAAAACTTTGTTGATGATTTAACTTATTTTGAAAAAAAAAATTCAATGAAAATAGATATTATTACTGATAATTCTTTAATAATCCCAGAATATATTATTGATCTTAAGAATAAATCAAAAAAAACTATCGAATTAGTTGAATATTATGAAAAATTAAAAAATTTAGAACAGCAAAAAATTGAAGACAAACTTGTTATAAAAAAAGATAAGAAAAAATTTATAAAGAAAAAAAATTATAAGAAAAAATTTATAAAGAAAACTAAATAATTCCTTTTTTAGGTGAAGATGGATTTCCCATTAAAACTTTATCTATTCTTCCAGCAAGAAAAGATTGTCTTCCCGCTATAACTGCATTTTTAAATGCTAGAGCCATGTCGAAAGGTTTTTTTGCTTTGGCAATTGCAGTATTAACTAAAACTCCATCGCATCCTAATTCCATTGCAATTGTTGCATCTGAAGCCTCACCTAAACCTGCATCGATTATTAAGGGAAGCTTTGTTTGCTCTCTAATTATTTTTATATTTGTTTTATTCAAAATACCTAAGCCAGAACCGATAGGAGCAGCTAATGGCATAATTGCCGAAGCTCCTACATTTTCTAACCTTTTAGCCATTAAAGGATCATCGTTACAATAAACCATTACTTTAAAACCCTCTTTAGACAAAACTTCAGTCGATTTCAAAGTTTCAATCATATCGGGAAAAAGATTTTTTTTATCTCCCAAGACTTCAAGTTTGACTAATTTCCACCCTCCTATCTCTCGTGCTAGTCTTAAAGTTCTTAGTGCATCATCGGAAGTAAAACAGCCTGCTGTGTTTGGTAAATAAGTTATTTTTTTTGGATCAATATAATCCATTAATAAAGGTTTATTTTTATCAGATATATTTACTCTTCTAACTGCAACAGTAACTATGTTTGCTCCTGATAACTTTATTGCTTTAGCGCACTCAGACATATTTTTATATTTACCTGTTCCCACAATTAATCTGGATTTAAATTTTTTACCTGCTATGATAAATTTTTCTTTAATCAAACCTATCCTCCTCCAATAAAATGAACTATTTCAATAACATCATTATTTCTTAATTTTATCTTTTTAATCTTTTTTTTGTCAACTATTTCTCTATTAAATTCAATTGCTACTTTTTTAATAGGTATTTTTAGATCATTAATCAATTTAAGTAAGTAAGAATCATTATCAATAGACTTTTTTTTACCATTTATCTTAATTTTTATTTTTTTTGTTTTTTTCATCGTATATAAAAGCTGGATGAATAATAAAATTATTATTATCAATGGACCCAATCTTAATCTATTAGGAGAAAGAGAACAATCACAATATGGTTCAGTAACATTTGAAAAATTAAAAGAAAATTGTCTGAAAAAAACAGCTGAACTAAAAATTGATGCAGAATTTTTTCAATCTAATATTGAGGGTGAAATTGTAAACAAAATTCAAGATGCAAGAAAGAATTTTGACGGAATTATTATAAATGCTGCTGGCTTTAGTCATACATCTGTGGCAATTAGGGATGCTCTTGATATTTTTAAAAAACCAATTATTGAATTGCACATATCAAATATATACAAAAGAGAAGAATTTAGACACAAATCTCTAATAAGTAATGTTGTTAATGGAGGAATTTTTGGTTTGGGGCCTGAGGGTTATATTTTAGCCATAATTTCATTAGAAAAGATGCTTAAAAATGAAAATTGATAAAAAATTAATAAAAGAATTAAGTGAATACCTAGATGAGTTTAAACTTACTGAAATAGAATTCACTGACAAGGATACTAAAATAAAAGTTTCTAAAAATAATGTATCTGTTAACAATCAACAACCCCCAATTATACAAAGTCCAACATCAATAAATGAAAATATCCAGTCAGCTAAAAAAGTAAGCTCTGGATTGGAAATAACTTCACCTATTATTGGTACTGCTTATCATGCGCCTGAACCTGGAGCTAAAAAATTTATAGAAGTTGGAAAAAAAATTAAAAAAGGAGATACGGTCATGATTGTTGAAGCAATGAAAACTATGAATCATGTTCCTTCTACAGCGGATGGGGTAGTCAAAGAAATTTGTGTAGATGATGGTCAGCCAGTAGAGTTTGGGCAAACAATAATTATATTAGAATAATGTTTAAAAAAATTCTAATTGCAAACCGTGGGGAAATTGCAGTTAGAGTTATAAGAGCTTGTAAAGAATGGGGAATTTCAACCGTTGCCGTACATTCTGATGTAGATAGAGATAGTATGCATGTAAGAATGGCTGATGAAAGTGTCTGTATAGGCACTCATCAACCAGCGAATAGTTATTTAAATATTCCTGCTTTAATGTCAGCTATAGAAATAACAAATTCTGAGGCTGTACATCCTGGATACGGTTTTTTATCTGAAAATGCAAACTTTGCACGAGTGCTAGAGGAAAATAATATCAAATTTATTGGAGCATCATCTAAATTAATTGAAATGATGGGTGATAAAATTCAAGCTAAACGAATTGCAAAAGAGAATGGTTTACCAGTTATTGAAGGATCTGAAGGTGGCGTTAAAGACATAAAAGAAGCTAAAGAACTTTGCAAAAAAATTGGTTTTCCAGTCTTAATAAAAGCCTCCGCTGGTGGTGGTGGTAAAGGAATGAAAATTGTTCACAAAGAAGAAGATTTTGAAACATTATTTTCTACTGCAAAATCTGAAGCCCAAAAATATTTTGGAAATGATGAAATATATTTAGAAAAATTTTTTCAAAATCCAAGACATATAGAAGTTCAAATATTAGCAGGGAAAAATAGAACGGTACATCTTCATGAAAGAGATTGCTCTGTACAACGTAGACATCAAAAATTGATAGAAGAGTCGCCAAGCCCAATTTTGAATGAAGAAATTAGAAAAGATTTATTTGAAAAAACAGTAAAAATGGTAAGTAAAATTGGGTACGAAGGAGCTGGAACGGTTGAATTTATTTACGAAGATGGAAAATTTTATTTTTTAGAGATGAATACTAGAGTTCAAGTAGAACACCCTGTAACTGAAATGATTACAGGAATTGATATAATTAAAGAACAAATTTGGATAGCTTATAACGGTGAAACAGCACTAAAACAGTCTGATATTAATCCTAGAGGACATGCGATAGAATGTAGAATTAATGCTGAAGATGCAAGTAAAAATTTTCAACCCTCACCTGGAACTATTGGTATGTGCCATCAACCATCAGGATTTAGAACAAGAGTGGATGGTGCAATATTTCAAGGTTATAAAGTTACTCCATTTTATGACAGTATGATATGTAAACTAATATGTCATGGTAGAAATAGAAAAGAAGCTATTCAAAGAATGAATAGATCACTTGATGAATTCGTAATAGAGGGAATTACAACGACTATACCTTTGCATAAAAAGCTTTTAAATCATAAAAAATTTATTACTTCTGATTTTAATGTTAGTTGGCTTGATAAAGACAAAATAATTTAATTACAATTCACAAGCCAAATATCATAAACAGGATGGTCAAAAGGTGTTATCGAAGGACTAGATGAAAACATCCATCCATTAAAGACATATACTTTATCGTTATCATTTTTAGTTAAATCTCTTACCTGTATGTATGCTTTGATTTCTGGATTATCATCAAACTCTGAGTTTGTACATTTCATGCTTTTAATTGCTAAATCCTTATAGATATATTCCTCACCATTAATTAAATTAACTAATTCATTTTTAGAACTAATTTTGTCTAAAATTTTAATATCAGTTTTAATACCAATCATATTATTTGCTGATCGAGCATAAGTGATAATTGATAATAAAAAAATAATAATTAGAAAAATTAAAAAATTATTTTGACTTCCAACTTTTGTATTTCTTTTTAATGACATTTTCTTGATTTTTATATGGATAGTATGCTTCTTCTGTTCCCGTTTTATTTAATTGGTGGGGTTTTTGCCAACTGTATTTTTTTAAATCATGATTTTTTTCAATTCTGTTTGGGATAAAATGTACCCACGAATACCATTCAACAGGTATCTTGCTTGCATCAACTTCATTAGAGTATATTACCCATCTTTTACCATTTTTACCCTCATAGTATTTATTACCAAAAGAATCAGATCCAACTAATTTTCCAAACAAAAGGGTTTTTAGTCTTGTTCCAAAAGTATCTTGATTCCACCAAATGAAAATTTTTTTTAAAAGTGTCAACATTCAATTTTTTTTATTTTCAATTTTTAATTGTATAAAATAAATTAGACTAAAATATGGAATTGTATATAAATTAAATGATTCATAATTCAAAATAAATTTTTAAATTGAGGTAAAATGGCAAAATATTTAGTTGAGACTTATTACACGTGTACTTTTAAAGTTAATCATTATTTAGATGATATAAATGAGACTGAACTTAAGAATCTGGAAAAGAGAGATGATGGAAAATTTGAAGTGCTAGATGTTAAATTAGACAATAGAAAAACAAAAAATTTAGATCCAAATAACAATAAAGTTATTGATAAAAAAATTGATTTAGTCTCCCAAAATATTGATTCTAAAAACGAAAATATTGAAAAATCTGTAACTCAAGTTTTAAAAAATTCTGAAAAGTCAGGTAAAAGATTTGGTATGCCTGACCGAAGAAAAGGGTACATCCAAAAAGCGACAATTGGGAACCATAAAGTTTATCTTCATACTGGTGAATATGAAGATGGTAAAATTGGTGAGATTTTTATAGACACAAGTAAAGAAGGAGAGCTAGTTAAGGCATTAATGAATAATTTTGCAATAGCCGTGTCTCTTGGTTTGCAATATGGTGTACCTTTGGATGAATATATAAGTGCTTTTGTTGGTACTAAATTTGAACCCTCTGGCAAAGTTCATGGTAACGATAGAATTTTAAGTGCTTCATCAATTCTAGATTATATATTTAGAGAATTAGCAATTTCATATCAAAATCGAGAAGATTTAGCCCATACACCTTCAATAGGTGGATCAGAAATAGCTGGTTCAAATGAAAAAAATTCTGAAGATCATGATCAACTATTAAGAATAGTTAAGGATATAACTAGCAAAGGATTTGTAAGAAATAATTATAAAAAAAACCTTGTAGACTTATCTGATGTAAAAATTAGTCTTAAAGGTAAAAAATAATTATTTTTTAGTTTTTAGGATAATATTAAGTTCTTTTAGTTGTTTTTCACTAACTTCTGAAGGTGCATTCATCATTAAGTCTTGAGCATTCTGATTCATAGGAAACATTGTTACCTCTCGAATGTTTTTTTCGTTAGCTAGCAACATTACTATTCTATCTATTCCTGGGGCAATGCCACCATGTGGTGGTGCACCATAACTTAAAGCATTAATCATACCACTAAATTCTTTATCGACTTCTTGTTTCGAATAACCAGCAATAGAAAAAAGTTTATACATTAATTCAGGAATGTGGTTTCTTATTGCACCAGATGATAATTCAACACCGTTACAAACAATATCATATTGATAAGCAAGAATGTCGAGAGGCTTATCAAAATTTATTTTGTCTATTTCTCCTTGTGGCATTGAAAAAGGATTATGACTAAATTCTATTTTATTGCTTATTTCGTCTTTTTCAAACATTGGGTAATCAACAATCCAGCAAAATGCAAAGATTTCATTATTAATCAAGTCTAAGTCTTTTGCTATTTTATCTCTTGCTGGAGATATAATTTTTTCAAGTTCTTTTTGTTTGGAGCAAGCCAGAAATATACTGTCACCTATCTCAGCAGTCGTTGATTTCATAATTTCTTTTATTGACTCTTTGGAAAAAAACTTACCGACTGGTCCTTTTGCTGAAAAATCTTTTTCTATTGTAAAATACGCCAGGCCTGAAGCTCCCTGCTCTTTCGCCCATTTATCAATATTATCAAAAAAACTTCTTGGTTTATCTTTGGTGTTTTTTGTTACAATGCACCTTACGATTGATCCAGATTTCACAAGTTTTTTAAAAATTCCAAATGTCACATCCTCTCTTGAAAAAATATCTGTGATATCATTAATGATTAATGGATTTCTAAGATCTGGTTTATCAGTGCCGTACTTTAACATTGCTTCTTTATATGTAATTCTTGGAAATTTATCAGATAGAAGTTTTTTACTAGAAAATTCTTTGAAAGTGTTTACTAATAATTTTTCAACTACATTAAAAACATCTTCTTGTTCAACAAAAGACATTTCTAAGTCTAATTGATAAAATTCGCCTGGACTTCTATCTGCTCTTGCGTCCTCATCTCTAAAACAAGGAGCTATCTGAAAATATTTATCAAATCCAGATACCATAATTAATTGTTTGAATTGTTGTGGAGCTTGAGGAAGAGCATAAAATTTACCTGGGTTTAATCGACTTGGAACTAAAAAATCTCTGGCTCCCTCTGGACTTGATGAAGTTAAGATTGGGGTTTGAAATTCCAAGAAACCTAATTTATTCATTTCATTTCTTATGAATGAAATTACTTTTGATCTTAAAATAATATTTTCATGAATTTTTTTTCTTCTTAAATCTAAAAATCTATATTTGAGCCTAATATCTTCTGCATATTCTTGATCACTAAATACTGGTAAAGGTAATTCTTTACAACTTCCAAGAACATTAAATTTATTTATTCCAACTTCAATTTCTCCAGTTTGAATTTCTTTATTAATTGTTTCTTTCGACCTGTTTACAACTTTACCCTCAATTTTTATGACAGTTTCCAATTGAGTTTTTTCTAATTCGATAAAATTTGAATTTTCTTTATCAATTATACACTGAGTAATTCCATAGTTATCTCTAAGATCAATAAATAATAAATTTCCATGGTCTCTTTTTTTATTAATCCATCCTGAAAGAATAACATTGTTACCAACATTTTCTTTACGTAGCTCGTTACAGTTATGTGTTCGAAATTTATTGCTCAATTACTCTCCTAAAACCTCTTTTATAATCTTAAAATCGATAGGTTTTTTCTTTTTTAAACTTAATTCGTCAATCTTATATATAAATTCAAATATTTTACTATACGATCTTTCTATTCTTTTGATAATAAAATCTACAAGCTTTTTATCAATAGATATTTGACGGTCAGATAAATTTTTTAATATCAAAGCAAACATCAATTCATCATTAGGTTTTTCTATCTTATGTAATAGAAAACTTTTTGTTCTAGATTTCAAATCAGTCAAAGAAAAATCTAAATCTACAATGGGTTTTGCCGATGTAACAATAATAAATTTATTATCCAAATCAATAATATTAAATAAACTATAGATTAATTTTTCATCCACATTTTTATCTAAATTTTCTAAAATTATATTTTCATGAATTTTGATAGTCTTTAGATTTTTATCGGTAAATGATTTTGCTTCAAACTTGATGCCCTTGAATTTTTTAATGAACATATTTACAAGATGAGTTTTTCCTGAAAACTTTTCTCCATTTATATTCAAAAAATTTTTTTCCCATCTTGGCCATTGATTTAATAAATTAAAAATATGTTTGTTACTATTTGATACATAAAAATCGTCGTCCTTAAAATTTTGTTCATAATCAAACTTGATAATTAATTGATTTAAATTTTTCATTTTAAAATCCATGTTTTATTTTGAGTATCAAAATTATAACTTTGATTATTCATTATGTTGATAAAATTTTTTGGGGTTCCATTAAATATTATTTCATAGAATATAAAATTTTGATTGAACTTATTAATAGAATAGCTGCTTATTAGATCAATCTTGTCTAAAGTTTTTTCAAATTCCGTCGTTAAGTCAAAATTTTTATTATCAATTTTTATTGAAAGAGAGAGTTTAATTGATGAATTAATTAAATTATGATCTTTCCAAAAATCTTCATAAATATTTTTTAAATCATCTATTAAAGATATTAAGCTCTCTTCATTATTTAAATCAATATTTTTGAAAGAATTGCTTTTTATAACTTTTTTATCTTCAATATTGATTTTAGATAAAACTTTTAACTGATTATCATCTTTAAAAATTAATGCGATAATAGAATAGTTTAAAAAATATTTTTTTATAATTTCATCAAAATTATAATTCTCTAATTCTGAATAGTTTTTTTTTATTAAATTAAAATCTTCTAAATCTTCAGTAGGTAAAATATACTCAATCAAAAAACTTTTTTTATCTACTTTTTTCCAATTTTTATAAATTGGGTTATTTGAAAACACTAAAAGATCAGTATTAAACTGATCTATAATTACTGGAATAAATAAAAATTTTTCTCTGAAAATTTGAGTTGGAAATATGTTCTTAGATGATAAATATTTAAAAATTTTTTTTTTATTAAAAGAAACTCCTAAATTTAAATTATAAGTCTTTTGAATAAATTTTTCTTCTTTTATTGAAAATGTCTCAATCATAGTCTTAATTTCATTTATACTAATATCATTGGTTTTAGCTAAATCTTTAGTTTTAACTAAAGTGCTCATCAATTCTTTAAAAGCTTTTTTAAAACCTTTATTTATTAGAATATCTTTGTTGAAATTGTTCTCTAATTTTTCTGAAATCTGTATTTCATCTATCAAAAAAGCTTTAGCATTTACATTCTTTGTGGAAAAAAAAAGATAAATTTAGAGCTAGAGCTACAAAAAAAATATATAAGAATTTTTGATAATACATAGTTATTTTAAATAATATTGTAATGAATAAAAAACTCTTTACCTATAAAAAAAGTGGCGTCAATATTGGTGCAGCTGATAAATTTGTTAATTTCATATCAAAGATATCATCAAAAAAAAGAGGCAATAAAAAGTTCAAAAATATTGGTGGATTTGGCTCCATTTCAGACCTCCCTAGTAATATAAAAAAGCCAAAAATAGTTGCCTGCACAGATGGCGTTGGAACTAAGGTTGAGATAGCAAATTTATTAGATAAATATGATACAATTGGGATTGATCTTGTAGCGATGAGTGTAAACGACTTAATTGTTCAAGGTGCACAGCCAATATTATTTCTAGACTACATTTCTATTAACAAGATTGATTTAAAAAAACTCAAATCTATTCTTAAAGGAATCGTTAAAGGCTGTAAAATAGCAAACTGTGAACTTGTGGGTGGTGAAACTGCTGAGATGCCAGGTACTTATGAAAAGGGTAAATTTGATATTGCAGGATTTGCAGTTGGTGTTGTTGATGAAAATAAAATATTAAACAAAAAAAGAATAAAAAATGGAGATTTAATATTAGCTGTTCCATCTTCAGGAGTTCATTCTAATGGATATTCTTTAGTAAGGCACATATTAGATAAAAAAAAAATAAATATCAAAAAAAATATTTTTTTAAAAAATGAACTAATAAGGCCAACTAAAATTTATGTAAATGAGGTGCTTAATTTAATTAAGAGAAAACTATTAAATGGCTGCGCAAATATCACAGGCGGTGGATTGTCAGACAATATCAAAAGAGTAATACCTGATGGATTATGTGCTGATATTTATTTAGATAAAATTAAAACTCTAAAGATATTTAAATGGTTAAAAAAAAATAATGTTTCTGATAAAGAAATGTTGAAAACTTTTAATTGTGGTGTAGGTTTTTGTTTAATCATTAGTTCTAAAAATTTTAAAAAGATTAATAGATTTTTTCCAAAAGAATATAAACCTTATATGATCGGAAAAATTATTCGAGGTAAAAATAAAGTTAAAATGAATGCCAAAATTAACTGGAATTAAAAAGATCAATATCGCAGTTTTTATTTCTGGGAATGGAAGTAATTTTAAAAGTCTAATTATAAACTCTTTAAAAAAAAAATCAAAATATGAAGTTAAGTTAGTTATATCGAATAAAACATCAGCCAAAGGGCTAAAATATGCCAGAAAATTTAAGATAAAGAAAAAGATTATTAATTACCTAAATAAAAAAGATGCAGAAAAAACTATTTTAGTTGAGTTAAAAAAAAATAAGATAGACTTGGTATGTTTAGCTGGGTTTATGAAAATTTTATCAAATAATTTAATTAAAAAGTTAAAGTGTCAAATAGTAAATATTCATCCATCTTTATTACCTAAATATAAGGGATTAAATACACACCAAAGAGCTTTGAATAATAAAGAAAAATATTCTGGGTGTACAGTTCATTACGTAAGTTCAAAGCTAGATTCTGGAAAGATTATTCTTCAAAAAAAAGTTAAAATTTTAAAAAACGATACCTGTGATAGGCTTACAAAAAGAGTTCTAAGACAAGAACATCTTCTATATCCAAGAGCATTGAATAAAATTTTATTTAATCTTTAAAAAAGAAATCAATTTCTATCTTCGCATTTTCTGAACTATCAGAGCCATGAACTGAATTTTTATCAATAGAAATACCATATTTTTTTCTAATAGTTCCTTCTTGTGCATCTTTTGGATTTGTTGCACCCATCAATTCTCTATTTGCTATAACAGCATTTTCTTTTTCCAAAATCATTACTACAATAGGTCCTGAGGACAAATAAGCGCATAAATCGTTGTAAAAAGGCTTTGTTTCATGAACTTTATAAAATTTTTCTGCTTCTGATTTTTCTATTTGGATTTTCTTATCTTTTACAATTGAAAACCCTTTATTTTTAAACATTTCTTTAATTTCATTTTCTAAGTTTCTTTCAACTGCATCTGGCTTGATAATTGATAGTGTTTGTTCTGTGTTACTCATAATTGTCCTCTATTAATTTATTTAATAATCTTACTCCATAACTTGTTGCCCCGCCCGAATTTAGAGCCCCTCCATATTTTGAGAATGCCATACCCGCTATATCTAAGTGTGCCCAAGGTGTCTTGTTTAGAATAAATCTTTGTAAGAACTGTGCTGCAGTTGTAGATCCAGCACCTCCAACATAATTGATGTTTTGCATATCTGCATTTTTTGAATTTATAAGTTTATCAAAATTTTTATGTAGAGGCATTCTCCATAATTTTTCTTCCACTTTGTTACCTGCGTCTAATAATTGTTTTGATAACTTTTCATCGTTTGAAAATAATCCAGCATATTCAGAACCTAATGAAACTATAATAGCACCAGTTAAAGTAGCTAGGTCTACAATAAACCTAGGTTTGTATTTTTTTTTCCGTATAAGTTAAAGCATCAGCTAAAACTAATCTACCTTCAGCGTCTGTATTTAATATTTCAATTGTTTGACCGCTATAAGATTTTACAATATCACCTGGTCTTTGTGCATTTCCACTCACCATATTTTCTACGAGACCTACAACACCAACTGCATTTATTTTTGCTTTTCTCATAGCTAAACTTTTCATCAAACCTACTACAGTTGCAGAGCCCGCCATATCATAGGTCATATCTTCCATAAACTTTGCTGGTTTTAACGAGTAACCTCCAGTATCAAAACAAACTCCCTTTCCAACAAAAGCTAAAGGTTTAGAATCATTTTTTGCTCCGTTCCACTCCATTGTTACAAGGTATGATCCACGAATACTTCCTTGACCTACACCAAGCAAGGCATTCATTCCAAGTTTTTTTAATTTCTTTTTATCATATACATTTATTTTTAATCCTAATTTTTTAAGAGTATTTATTCTTTTTGCATATTCATCTGGGTGAAGAACATTTCCTGGTTCCGACACTAGGTCTCTTGCAAAGAAACTTCCCTCTTCTATAGCTTTAAATCTTGATTGATCTTGCTTAGATATTTTATTTTTATTTCCTGTAACGTTAATAGATATCGTTTTTTTATTTTTTTTTGATTTATAAATATTGAATTGATAAGATTTTAATTTTAATCCATGTAAGAAATATCCTACAAAATTATTTATTTTGGTAAAAATTGTGTCTGAATTTACGATGTATTCTTTGTTCTTTTCATTGTTCAAAAAACTATGAAATTTAGCTCCCAAATTCTCAATTTCCGATATTTTCACATCTTTCTTTACAGACACTAAAAAAATTGTTTTTTTTGAATTGATTTTAAAAGAAAGAATATCTTTTTTTAAATCACTAGTTTTTAATAAATCAGATATATAAGAAAATTCATTCTTTGAAAAATGTTTATTTAGACTGCTAATATTAAAATTCTCGTTGACAAATAAGACAAAATTATTTGAATTTTTTTTAAAATTAGTGCTTTTATAATTAATTTGAATAGTCATATTTTTAACAACAATAATAAGTAAGTGATATATATTTAATTATATTTTAATCAATGAAAAAAATTATTTATACTAAATTTTTTGTGGATGTTTTAAAAATATTTTTTTTAACATCATTTACTTTGGTTTCTATAATATGGATATTACAGGCTGTAAATTTTTTAGATATTGTATCTGAAGACGGGCATAGCTTTAAAACATATTTTAGTTATTCATTTTTGAATATTCCTAAAATTTTTAGTAAAACATTTTTATTATCTTTTTTTATAGCCTTTTATTATGTGTTAACAAATTATGAGGAAAATAATCAACTATTAATATACTGGTCAAATAATATTAGCAAAATTAATTTTTTAAATTTTATTTTGCAAATATCGTTAATGCTTATATTGCTTCTGATATTAGTTTCTTTTTGGCTAGTTCCATTTACTCAAGATAAGGCAAGATTAAAAATTAGATCTTCAAATTTAGACTTTTTTCCTGCACTTATTAAACCAAAACAATTTATAGATACGGTAAAAGATCTAACTGTTTTTATTGATAGTAAAAATAAAGATTCTATCGAAAATATTTTTTTAAAAGACTCTAGCAATAAAAAAAATGTGCAAGTAATTATTGCTAAAAATGGAAATATTATTAATTTTTCAGATGAAAAATTATTGTTATTAAAGACTGGCAAAATAATTAGCACAAATACAAAACAAAAAAGTACGATTTTTAATTTTGATGAAACTAAGCTTGACCTTGGTAAATATTCTACAAAAACAATTACTGACTCTAAAATTCAAGAGATCTCTTCAAAAGATATATTTAGTTGTTTATCGAGTTTAAGAAAAGAAAAAAAGATATTATTTATAAATTTTGATTGTTCAAAAAGAATTGAAAAAAGTTTACTTCAAGAGATGTATAAAAGAACCTTTAAACCTTTTTATATTATCTTAATAGCTTCAATTGTTTCTTTTATAGTTTTAAAATCTCATGTTCAATCAAGTTATAACAAATGGAAATTTACAATTTTTTTAATAGGTACTTTTTTTGTAATTTTATCGGAAGTATCAATAAATTTAATTTCAGAAAATATGATTAATAATACCTTTAACATTTTATTTATAATAGTTGCTTTTCTAACTCTATATTTTTTATATTCAACTAAATCAAAAAAACTTTAAATGATTATTTTAAAAACATATCAAAAATATTTACTAAAAAAATTCTATCAAAATGTTTTAAAAGTGTCTTTTGTTTTTCTTGTGCTTGGTTTTATTATGAGTGTTTTAGAGGAATTAAAATTTTTTTCTAATCAAGATATAAGTTATCATATTCCTTTATTATTAATATTTTTGAATTTACCTAATTTAATTTATCAACTTTTCCCATTTATAGTTTTATTAAGTATCATGTTTTTATTTGTAGATTTAAATGAAAAAAATGAACTTAATACTTTCAAAAATAATAGTTTAAGTAATTATCAAATTCTTAAGTTATTAGGATTAAATACTTTTGTCTTAGGAATTTTTATGATTATAGTCTTTTATAATTTTGCTGCAATTTTAAAATTTAATTATATAAATATTAAAAATCAATTCACTAATGACAATAAATATCTGGCATCAATAACTGAAAATGGTCTTTGGATCAAAGATGAAAATGAATCTAATATAATTTTTGTAAATGCTGAAACTGTAGATAATAAATTACTAAAAGAAGTAACTTTAACTATACTTGATAAAAATTTTAATTATCAAAAAACAATATACTCTCCAGAGGTTGATATTACTCACACAGTTTGGACTTTGAGTGACGTAAATATCTTAAGTGGTATTAATACAAACGAAGTTGCTAGCAAAATAGAGCTCGTTACTAACTTCAATTATACAAAGATAAACAATTTATATTCAGATTTATCTTCATTATCTATTTGGCAATTAAACAAGCTCAAAACTGATTATAAATCAATCAATTACTCAACTATAGAAGTTGATTATCAGTTGCAAAAAATATACTCATTTCCTTTTTATTTGCTAATAATTTCAATTTTTTCAATTGTTTTTATGAATAATATTAATCAAAACAAAAGTAAGATTACAATACTAGCAATTGGAATTATGTTTTCAGTAATAATATACTACTTAAATAACTTTTTTGGTGTTATTGGAAAAAATGAAAAACTACCATTACTTGTTTCTGTTTGGTTTCCATTGCTTATTCTTTTTTTTATAACTTCGATAGGTATGGTTAGAATTAATGAAAAATAAAATAATTTTATTAATATCTATATATTTTATATCTTGTTCGAATTTGTTTTCATCAGAAAATTTTTTTGACTTTGAAAGCAAATATATTGAATACAGTGACAATCAAAATCTTATAACTGCTAAAGAAGATGTTAAAATTACAACTACTGATGGAATAATTGCAACTGCTGATGAGTCTAGATTTTACAAAACTACAAATAAATTATTTCTTTACGGTAATGTGAAAATTTTTGATGAAACTAATAATATTACTCTTGAAAGTAATGAAATCGAATATGATAAAAATAAAGAGCTAATAATTTCCAAAAATGAGACGATAATTTATTTTAATAATGGTTATAAAATTAATACTTCAGATTTAAATTATTTGAGGATAGATGAAATTTTAAAGTCAGATAAAAATACAATTTTAATTGACTCATTAAAAAATAAGATCGAAGCAATTAACTTCAATTACTATAATAAAAATAAAATTTTTAATTCAGAAAAAATAAATTTCAATGATATAGACTCTAATACTTATAATTCTAAAAATGTTATAATAGATTTAAATAATGAACAGTTAGCAGCAAAAGATATTGAGATTTATTTTAACAATGATGGAAGCCTGGGTAAAAATTCAAGATTAAAAGGTAATTCAATTATTTCTGATAAATCTACCTCAATTATTAAAAAGGGTATTTTTACATCCTGTGAACCTACAGATGATTGTCCACCATGGTCGTTAGAAGCGGATGAGGTTATTCATGATAAAAAAAATAAAACTATAAACTATAATAAAGCTTGGCTAAGGATTTATGATAAACCAATATTTTATTTTCCAAAATTTTTTCACCCAGATCCTACTGTTAAAAGACAGTCAGGTTTTTTGATGCCTTCAATGATATCCTCATCAAATTCAGGAAACTCATTAAAGATTCCGTATTACCATGTAATATCGGAAAATAAAGATTTAACTATTAAACCTAGATTGTATCTTAACAATGATTTTTTAATCGAAAATGAATACCGTCAAGTAGGAAAAAACCATAAACATATTAGTGATTTTAGTTTCAATAGACATGATAATGGTTCAAAATCACATATATTTTCTAATACAATTATCAACGGCGTAAGTGAAAAATTTAATTATTCAAATATTGAAATTAATTTTGAAAATACATCCAATGATACATATCTAAAACATCAGAATTTAAAAGAGTCAATAATTCAGAGTAGCCAAGATTTATTGAATTCGTATCTTAAATTTGAAGCAGGTACTGATGATCTTGATGTAATGATAGAGACTTCTGTATTCAAGGATTTAACTAAAGAAAAAGACTCTGATAAATATCAATATATATTACCAAGTTTTAAAATCTCAAAATTAATTTCAAATAATTCTAATTTTAATGGAGATTTAATCTTTTCAAGTTACGGAGCTAGCCAAAAAAATAATACAAATGTTACTGAAAATTACATTATTAATGACTTTGATTATAATTCTGAAAACTTTATTTTTAAAAAAGGGTTAGTGAGTAATTTTAATTTAATTTTTAAAAATACCACAAAAGATGGAAAAAATTCTAATAACTATGCAGATGATTTAAAAAATGATAATTTTGTTTTATTTAATTACAATATTAAATTTCCTCTTAAAAAAGAAAGTAAATTCCTTATGTCAAATTTAACACCAAAAGTTAATTTAAAATATAGTCCATTTAGAAATGAAAATATTCAAGGGATAGATAGAAATATTTATGCATCTAATATTTTTTCTGATAATAGACTAGGATTAACTGACTCTTTAGAAGGAGGCCAGTCTTTGACCTTAGGTTTTGACTACGACATATTATCGAAAAAAGACAATTCTACTATTTTTAAGTCTAGTTTAGGTCAAATTTTTAGAGATATAAATGATAGCAATCTTCCAAAAAAAGCAAAAATGCAAACAAAAAGATCAGATATTGTGGGTGAAATAAGCTTTTTACCAAATGAAAGTATAAATTTTAACTATAACTTTTCTGCAGACAATGATCTAAAATCAGTTGACTATAATTTAATCAAAACAGACATTACTATAAATAATTTTGTTACTTCATTTGAATTTCTTGAGGAGAATAACGAGATTGGTCAAAATAGTTATTTTGCAAGAAAAATAAAATATGGATTTGATAACAATAATTCCATCTTATTCAATACTAGAAGAAATAGAAAAACAGATCTTACTGAGTTTTATAATTTAATTTATGAATATAAAAACGATTGTCTAAGTGCATCTGTAGAATATAATAAAAATTATTATGAAGATAGAGATGTTAAGCCAAATGAAGAATTGTTTTTTTCTCTTACATTAATACCATTTACCTCAGTTAACTCACCAGGTATCAAATAATGAAAAAAATTTATTACAAATTATTTTTACTGATACTAATTTTTCAAACTCAAGTAATTGCAAGCAGTGAGATATATAAAATTAAGTTTAAAGTAAATAATGAAATAATTACTAATTATGACATTATTAAAGAGGAAAATTATCTCAAAGCTTTAAATAAAACCCTTAAAGAAATTGACCAAAACGAAATCAAAAAAATTGCTTCAAATTCATTAATTAAAGAAAAAATAAAGAAAAGAGAAATAGAAAAGCATTACGTGGTCAATTATGAAAGTAACGTTATTGAACCAATAATTGATAATTTTATAAGAGAATTAAACCTAGCAAACCTGAATGAATTCAAAAATTATTTAATTACTTTTGATTTTACAATTGATGAGTTAAGAAAAAAACTCATAGTAGAACAAACTTGGAATAAACTTATTTTTGATCTTTATAAAGACAAAATTAGAATTAATGAAGATGAAATAAAATTAAATTTAGACAAAATAGAAAGTGATAAAAGTAGCCAGAAATCATTCAATCTATCAGAAATAGTTTTTATAGAGAATGACAAAGATAATTATAAAAAAAAGTATGATGAAATTATTTCTTCAATTAATAGAATTGGTTTCAAAGATACAGCATCGATTTACAGTATATCAGCCTCATCAAAACTAGGTGGTTCTATTGGCTGGATCAATCAAAATCAACTAAGTAAAATTATATTAGATGAAATAGTATTTTTAGAAACTACTCAAGTTTCAAAACCTATACTTACTCCAGGAGGTAGTATAATTATAAAAGTAAATGAAATTAAAGATGTTCCTTTTAATGAATTTAATAGAGAAGAAGAGTTAGCAAAAATTAAACTTGCTGAAAAAAATCGACAACTCAACGAATTTTCAGTAATCCATTACA
>QCNX01000015.1 GCA_003210015.1 Pelagibacteraceae bacterium AG-426-P20
TTGATAAAGAATTTCTACATCTTCAAAAATTTTTACAGCCTCGACGGTTTTAGAGTCGTTTTGATCAAGTATGACTATTTTTTTATAATTATATCTTTGAAGTTCTTTCAAAAAATAAGGTAAGCATTCTGCTTCATATTTTGCAGGTATTAATAAAGTAAGATTAGACACAATTATATTATTCAATTAAATAATCTTAAACTTACTTTGTCTAAGAGCGCTAAATCCACCATCAATATGTGAAATTTTTTCAAAACCCATATCTTTTAATGATTTTGTTGCTAATGCAGATCTTAATCCGCCAGCACAAAATAGAACCATTTCTTTATTAGGGTCTAGTTTACCTTCTTTAAAATAAGGACTTTCAGGATCTAGCCAAAACTCTAGCATGCCTCTTGGTATATGATGTGAATTTTCAACTCTTCCCTCTTTTTCTAGCTCTCTAATATCTCGAATATCAATTAGATTACATTTATTATCCTTTGACAATTCGTAAGCCTCATCAGTATTAATTGTTTTAATTTCATTTAAAGCTTCTTGAACTAAAGTTTGAGCTGATTTAATCACCATTTGAAATTTATATATGTAATAAATTATAATTCAATTTATTTAAATTTCATTTATTTAAAAACTACGAAATATAAATAATAATCCAATAAGATAATAACCCTGAAAGTATTGTTCCTATAATATTTTTACTTAAAACACCAACTAACATTGCAATAATTGCAGCTATAATTTTAGGATTATCTTCAATCTGCACTGTTCCACTGTTATCTAAGAAAATAGCTGGAAATATAATTGCTGGAAATATTGCTGATGGCACATAAGATAAAACTTCTCTTATTCTATCATTAAACATTTCTTTTTTGAGAAGAGCTATCATAGAAAACCTTGTTAAAAAGGTTATTAAACCACAATAAATGATTAAAACTAAGTCGCTCATAATCTTTTTTTAATAAATTTAGTTAAGATAAACGCTACTATTAAACCTGCTGTGGCTGCAACAATTACATATGCTTTAAAAGGAATAGTTTGATATCCAAAAGTTGCAATGGTACCTGAAATTATAATTACTACTATATTAATTAGTTTTCTAAAATCATTAACAAGTAATGCTAAAAATGTTAAAGGTATAGCAAAAGTTAAACCAAGTTTTTCAGGGATTATAGAACCAAGATAAATACCAATTATTGTTGTAACTTGCCAAATTGTCCAACAATTTAAGCCTCCTCCAATTAAATGAAAATATTTATCTTTATCATCTTTATTTTTTTTAAAATGATCATTTGATACAGCGAATGCCTGATCAACTAAAAAGTATGAAACAACTATTTTCCAAATTAAATTTAAATCTGAAAGATGTTCAGATAAAACAGTTCCATATAATAAATGTCTCGAATTAACAGCGCCAACTGAACTTAAAATTACTAAAGATGATGCTCCGGCAGAAAATAATTGGAGAAAAATTATTTGAGATGCACCCCCAAAAATAATAATTGACATGGCAATTGTTGTTAATGGTGTTAATCCTAAGTCTATTGCCAACACACCAAAAATAATTCCAAATGGAACTACAGGTATCATTAAAGGGCTAGTATCCTTTATACCCTTAAAAAAATTTTTATATTTATTGCTCATTATTTTGAGCTTTTATTAGAAGCAAACGATATGATCAATATGAATTGGTCTTTTTATTCCAAATTTTTCATCTACTTCATGCTGATGTATATGATGCGAATGAACAAAAACTGGAATTAGCAAATGACTACTAGTTTTTAGAGTATATATAAAATTTGTACCTCTAAATTTTCTATCAACAACTTCTAGTTTTAAATTACTTTGATCATCATGCTCAAGGTCCTCCGGTTGAAGTAATAGTTGAACATCAGATCCTTTTGGATAATGTTTATTAAAATTTCCATTTATAATTCCTAAATCTTTATTTTCTAAACTATTTTCACCTGTAACTTTTGCTGGAATTAAGATGCCTCTGTTTAAAAAATTAACAACTTCTACAGAATTTGGAAAATGATAGACATTATATGGGTCATCAAATTGTTTTAATTGTCCATCTAAGATTATTCCACATTTTGATCCTAAATAAAATGCTTCATAAGAATCGTGTGTAACAATAATAGTTGTGATCTTTAATTTAGTTAAAACTTGTTTTAATTTTACTTGTATTTCTTCTTTAAAACTTTGATCAACATTTGATAAGGGTTCGTCTAATAACAAAAGATCTGGTCCAGTTAATAAAGATCTTGCAAGTGAAGCTCTTTGGGCTTCTCCTGCACTAATTTCGTGAGGATATTGATTTAATATTTTTGATATATCCAATAAATCAATTATCTCCTCAAAACTTATTTTTTTAGTTTTTCGATTTTGATTTCTTTCTGCACCTAATAAAATATTTTTTTTGACAGTATAATGAGGAAATAAACTATTTTCTTGAAATGCAAGAGATATATTTCTATTTTCTGGTTCAACATTTAATTCGTTTGAAGATAGAAGTTTACCATTAAGAGTTATGGAACCCTTATCAATTTTTTCTAATCCGGCAATCGTCCTTAAAATTGTTGTTTTACCAATTCCTGATGGACCTAAAAGACAAATAATATCACCCTCATTTTCAATAGAAAAAGAAACATTTTTAACTTTGCTTCGATTACCTATTACAAAATCAACATTTTTAATTTCTAAAAAATTATTACTCATTTTCTTTTAAAATATATTTAGATGTAATCATTATAAATGTAGTTGCAATTAAAATTAAGAATAATGATGGAGCAGCTGCAGCCTCTAATAAATCCTCAGAAGCTGAAATATACGCAGTAGTAGCAAATGTCTCAAAATTAAATGGCCTTAAAATTAAGGTAATTGGTAATTCTCTAATTATTTCTAGTGAAATAAGTATACAAACAAATAAAAGAGAATTTCTTAAATAAGGGATGTGAATATTTGTAAAAGTTTTTTGTTTAGAATAGCCAAGTAGGTATGAACTTTCATCAACAGCTATATTAATTTTTTCATAACCTGATTTAATTCCATTAAAAGCCAAAGAATAAAATCTAACAAAATAAACAATTATTAAACCAAGAATTGAACCTATAAAAACTTTTTTAATTGATAAAAATCCTAATTCCTTAATAATATTGTCATCAAACCAAGCAATAAAAGTTATAAAAGCTACCGCCAAAATGACACCAGGGATGGCATAACCAGATATAGATAATGTTGATAGTATATTTAAAGTTCTATTTTTAGAAACTCTATTTCCATAATTTGAAATAAGAGAAAAAATAATTAGAGCTAAACTCGATAAAATCACTAAGTAAATAGTATTTAATGTAAGGTTTAAAATTTCTAAATCAAATAAATTTTCTGGAAATTTAATTGTCCAATATAACATTTGGCTTAAAGGAAATAAGAAACTTAAAAAGAAAACTAAAAAACAAAATAAAAAAGCTAAAATAGAATTTTTACCTGAAAGTTTAATTTTTTCTTTTTGTTTTAAACCACTTCTTGCATTTAAATGATATTTAGCTTTTTTTCTGGACAAATTTTCCACTATAAATAATACAAATATAAATATTAATAGAAAAAAAGATAATCTATTAGAAAATGCAAGATCATCAAATGTAATCCAAGAATTATAAATACCAGTTGTTAATGTATTTATTGAAAAGAAATCGACGGCACCAAATTCAGCTAAAGTTTCCATTGCGACAAGGGATAATCCTGCAACAATTGCTGGACGCGCAGCAGGTAATATTAATGAATATAATAATTTTAATTTTGAAAAACCAAGACTTCTACTCAAATCAATTAAGTTTTGAGATTGGTATAAAAATGATGCTCTAGTAAGAATATAAACGTAAGCATATAAAGAAAAAGATAAAGAAAGTATTGCTCCAAACAAACCATCAAATTTAGGAATATTCTTGTTATAATTTGCCTCACCAAATAAGTGTGTAAGGATTGTAAAAGCTGTTCCATAGTTTTCGAAAAATGCTGTAAGTGAATATGCATAAATATAAGGAGGAACTGCAAAAGAAAGAATAAGAGCCCATTTAAAAAAATTACTAAATGGAAATTTATAAAATGAAACTAGGTAAGCAGATGTTGTTCCTATAAAAAAAGTAAAAAATAAAACAAATACCAGTAGTATTAATGAGTTAAAAATATATTCAAAAAGAAAAGTGCTTTTTAAAATTTCATAATAATTTGATGTTTCTTCAAAAAAGCTGAAAAAAACTGTCATTATAGGTATCAAAACAGCTATAGAAACAATCAACGATAAGAAAAACCAAATATTTAAACTCTTAAACATAGCTGAGTTATAATATAAATTATTTTTTTTTATATAAATTTATAAATTTTTTTGTGCCCAAAACTAGGTTTAGGAAAGGGTAAAGATCCTAAGTAGAAAGATTTGAGCACAAACATTAAATAAGAAAATATTTTAATATTTAAACGGAGTAAGAATATTTAAAATCTCATCGTCTTTAATATCAGATAATTTTCTATTATTTATTTTTCTTTTAATCTTTTCACATTCTGACGAGCACGGTTCACATGTTTCCTGACCCCATGGTGAACCACTCGTTTCAGAAGAATTACTTAAATTAAAATTAAATAAATTCTTTTTCATGTTTCCTCTATTATTTCCAACCTGCAGCTGTCATTACTTCTAATGCAGCAGCTTGATTTTTTCCATAAGAAGAAAGCTTAGTTTTCATATCTTGTTTGAAATCTAAACCTAAGTTGTTAACTACTAATGGACTTGGTGAAACACCATCAATCATTGGAAACTCAAAAGTGTTATTTGTAAAGTGCTCTTGAGACTGTGGAGTTAATAAAAACTCTACAAGTTTAACAGCGTTAGCTTTGTTAGGAGCGCCTTTTACTAAAGCTGCACAACTAACATTCATGTGTGTTCCTCTATCATTTTGATTAGGGAAAAAAGCTTTAACTTTTTTAGCAGCTGCTTGTTGTTCAGCACCTTTTTTACCAGACAACATAAGTGCTAGGTAGTAAGTGTTAGCTACTGCAATATCAGCTTCACCAGCTGCTACCGCCATGATTTGAGCTCTATCATTACCTGTTGGTGTTCTTGCCATATTAGCAACAACGCCTTCAGCCCAAGCTGCTGTAGCAGCTTTTCCATTGTTTTTAATCAATGATGCTACAAGGGATTTATTATAGATATTACTTGATTTTCTTATTACCAATCTACCTTTCCATTTAGGATCAGCTAAACCTTCATAAGTCATTCCAGATAATTCAGCACCAGTAACTCTTTCAGGTGAATAATAAATTATTCTAGCTCTTTTTGCGATTCCAACCCACTTGCTTGTTCTAAAGCTTGCAGGAACAGCTGCTTTGATAGCTGCAGATGTTAAACCACCTTGAAGTGTTTTTTTTGCATCCATTGCACCACATCTTCCAGCATCAGCTGTGATATATAAGTCAGCAGATGAATCTGCACCTTCGCTAATGATTCTTTTCTCTAGAGCACCTGATTTCCCGTTAATTAAATTAACTTTAATTCCAGTCATGCTCGTAAATTTAGAATAAAGCTCAGAGTCTGCTTTATAGTGTCTTGCATTAAATACGTTTACTTCATTTGCAACAGCATAAGCTGAAACAAATAAAGAAGCGATCAATGCAAATATTGATAATTTTTTCATTAATTTCTTCGTTTTTTTGTTAATTTGAGAATGATAACTATTCGCAATGATAATGATTATCAATCGCAACAATGTCGCACTATAAACCTGTAGTTGATTTCTTGTGGTTTTAAACTTTCCAGTCGCCTATTTTACTGAATAAGAAGTTTCTAAATGCCTGAACTCTCGCAGTGTTTTTCAATGATTGAGGGTAAACGAAATGAGCTTCAGTAATAGGACCCTCAGATTTTGGTAGTACTTTTATAACTTTGCTCGAGTCACTTACTAAATATTCTGGTAAGGCTGCAAGTCCAACTCCTGATTCTACAGCTAAAAGTAAGCCCATAACACTATTTACCTTCATTATAGTTTTTCTTTTTTTTCCGTCATGCATACCTAGTTTTAAAGCCCAGTCTGGATTGTAGACAGGAGAAGGTGCGCCTTTTCCAAAAGAAATAAATTTATGTTTGTTTAAATCTCCTGTTGTTTTAGGCATTCCATGTTTTTCCAAATATTTATTTGAACCATATATAAAGTACTTAATATCAACTAATTTTTTTTGAATGTAATTGAGTTGTTTAGGTCTTCTCATAAAAATACCTATATCTGCTTGTCTGGTACTTAAATCTAACTCCTTGTCATCGAATACTAGCTCTATCTCTATTTCGGGGTTAAGCCTCATAAATTCTTGAATTCTTGGAGTTAACCAGTGGGTTCCAAAGCTTCTAACAGTTGTAATTGTTAATTTTCCTGTAGGTTTATTTTTTTGATCTCCCAACGAGGTTTCAACCTCTTTTAACTTACTAATAACTTCATGAGCTGTTTTGAATACATATTCACCATTTTCTGTAAGTGTTAAACCTCTGGCATGTCTTTCAAATAATTGAACTTTTAAATCCTGTTCTAAGGATTGAATTTGTCTACTGATTGCTGATTGACTAAGATTAAGATTAACTGTCGCGTTAGTAAAACTTCCGGCCTCTGCTACTGCGTGAAAGATCTTTAATTTATCCCAATCCATTATTTGTTAAGATCAACTAGAACTCTACCTGAAATTTCACCCTTTAAAATTTTAGGATAGGTTTCAATCAACTCCTCTAAGCTAACTGTCTGAATAGATTTTTCTAATATGCTAAAATCAATTAGATTTGCTGCTTCACCCCAAATAAATTCTCTTCTTTTGATGCTACAGTTCGCAGAGTCCATACCCCAAAGTTTAATTCCTCTTAACATAAAAGGGATTACACTTGTGTGTAGTTCGTTGGTATTTGCATTTCCACATACAGCAATAATACCATTTGGATTTGTTTGAACTATTGCATTAGCTAATATTTTTCCACCTACAGTATCAACTACACCATCCCATAATCCTTTATCAATAAGTCTTGGGTCTTTGTCAAATTCAGCTCTATTAACAACACTTTTAGCACCTAAGGATTTTAAATAATCTGCTTTAGAATCTTTTCCAGTAACTGCTGTAACATTATAACCCATTTTATTTAAAGCTATTACCGCAACACTTCCTACACCACCAGTTGATCCAGTTACTAAAACATTATTTACTTTTTCACCAAGTAAAATTTCTTCTCTTGCTTTGATTGCAAAGGCACTCATTAAAGAAGTAAAGCCAGCTGTACCTAGTATCATTGCTTGCTTGCTAGTTAAATTTTTTGGTTTCTTTACTAAAAAGTCACCATTTACTTTAGCGATTTGAGAATAGCCTCCATAAAATATCTCACCTACTCTAAATCCTGTTAAGATTACTTCATCACCCTCTTTAAACTTTGCATTTTTACTTTCTATTACTGTGCCTGAAAAATCTATTCCTGGTATATGGGGAAACTCTTTAACTAATCTTCCACCATTTTTTAAAATCATACCATCTTTAAAATTTAGATCTGAATAATCTACTTTGATTGTAACGTCTCCATGCTTTAAAAAACTTTTGTCTATAGATTTTACTTCTCTAGTAAAACTTTCACCGTCTTGGTTGAGTATAAGAGCTTTAAATTGATCAGACACTTTAATCTTTGGCTATACTTATGAATCTTAAATATCTATTTTGATAACTTAGATCTTCTTTAAATTGACCTAAATAATAATTTGTTACAGTTGAAGCTTGTTCTTTTTTAATTCCACGCATCGTCATACATTGGTGAGTAGAATCAATGGTTACGGCAACACCTTTTGCATCCAAAGACTCCATTAATGTATTTGCTATTTGCATTGTTAGTCTCTCTTGAGTTTGTAATCTTTTTGAAAAAACTTCTACAACTCTGGCTAATTTACTTAATCCAACTACTCTATTTTTTGGAATATAAGCAACATGAGCTTTACCAATAATAGGAGCCATATGATGTTCACAATGACTTTGCACAGAAATATTTTTTTGCACAACCATGTCGTCGTAACCCTCAACATCACCAAATGTTTTGTCTAATACCTGGGCTGGATCTTCTTTATATCCTTTAAAGTATTCTTTAAAAGCTTTAACAACTCTTTTAGGAGTTTCCAATAATCCCTCTCTATTAGGGTCTTCACCCATCCAAGATAAAATTGTTCTAAAAGCTTCTTCAGCATCTTTATCTGAAATTTTTTTTATTTCTTGCTCGTTATTTGTGTCTTTAACTAGTTTCATTGAATTGTTTTATACATATAAATTCATTATTTTAAAATATTTAAAATATACTTATATGTGCTACATAATCACTTATTATGTTCAAAAAAAGAGAAAATATTGAAGAAATTGAAGAAGGAAATCTTTTTTCTCCAAAGTTTGATAATGATGGTCTTATACCTGTCATTACAATGTGTGCTAATACCAAAGAAATTTTAATGCATGGTTACATGAATACTGAAGCCTTAAAAAAAACTATTGAAACTAAAGAGGCACATTATTTTAGTAGATCCAGAAAAACAATTTGGCACAAAGGAAAAACCAGTGGTTTTACCCAAAAGGTAACTGAAATTCGAATAGATGATGATCAAGACTCTATTTGGTTAACTGTTGATATTGGTGATGGATCAAGTTGTCATGTGGGTTATCGATCGTGTTTCTATAGATCAGTTCCTTTAGGAACAATAGATAATGGAAGAAAAATAGAGATGAAATTTACTGAAAAAGAAAAAAAGTTTGATCCAGAAGAAGTCTATAAAGGACAACCAAATCCTACTAAAATTTAAATGTCAGAAAAGCAAAAAAATGTTCTTGGTGAAGACCTAGAGGAGTGCTCTAACAATCCTTTAACAGGATGGTATAGAGATGGGTGTTGTAATACCGATGATAATGATCATGGTGCTCATACTGTTTGTGCAAAAGTTACAACAGAATTTTTAGAATGGTTAAAGGAAGCTGGTAACGACTTAATAACACCTCATCCAGAATTTGGATTTCCAGGTTTAAAAGATGGTGATGGCTGGTGTGTTTGTGCTAGTTGGTATGCAAAAGCAGTAGAAGCTGACAAAGGTTGTCCAATATTTTTAAAAAGAACTCACAAAAATACTCTTAAATATTTATCTATTGAAAAATTAAAAAAGTTTGCAATAGACTTATCTTAATTTACATATTTCCATATTTTGGTCCACCACTACCCTCGGGTGTTACCCAGGTAATATTTTGAGAAGGCTCTTTGATGTCACAAGTTTTACAATGAATACAGTTTTGAGCATTTATTACAAACTTATTAATATCATTTTCTTTTTGAACTTCGTAAACTCCAGCTGGACAATATCTTTGAGCAGGTTCATCGAATTTTTCTAAAGTATAACTAATTGGTAAGTTGGAGTCCTTCAATTTTAAGTGTACTGGCTGGTTGTCAGCATGATTGGTGCCTGTTAGATATACTGAACTTGTTTTATCAAATGTAATAACATTATCATATTTTGGATATTCTATTTTAGGCATCTCGTTAGCTGGTCTCAATGTTTCATGATCTGCATGCTTATGTTTTAAAGTAAATGGTAGTTTGCCTCTAAATAAAATTTGATCAATTCCTGTAAATATTATTCCAAGAATTAAACCCCAACTAAAACTTGGCTTCACATTGCGAGCTGCGTAGAGCTCATCATAAACCCAGCTCTTTTTAAATTTTTCTTCATAAATTGATAAATTTTTGTTTTCTTTAATATTTTCAATTATTGTTTCTGCAGCAATCATTCCACTTTTCATCGCTGTATGAGATCCTTTTATTTTTGGCATATTTAATGTTCCTGCATCACAGCCTACTAGTAATGCTCCTGGCATGAACATTTGAGGCAAACTTTGAAGCCCTCCTTCAATTAATGCCCTTGCTCCATATGAAATTCTTTTTCCTCCAGAAATAATCTTTTTAATAACTGGATGGGTTTTAAATCTTTGGAATTCATCAAATGGTGAAAGATGCGGATTTTTGTAATCTAAACCAATGACATAACCCAAAAAAATTTGCTTATTTTCTGCATGATATATGAAGCTTCCACCATAAGTGTTATTATCTAATGGCCAACCAGCAGTATGCATAACCATGCCCTCCTCATGATTGTTGTCCTCGACTTCCCAAATTTCTTTAAATCCAATTCCATATTGTTGTGGATCTTTACCCTTTGAGAGATTAAATTTTTCAATTAACTGTTTTCCTAAATGACCTCTGCATCCCTCTGCAAATACAGTAACTTTACCCAATAATTCTATTCCAGGTTCAAAACTATCTTTTTTATTTCCTTCTTTATCAATACCCATATCCTGAGTAGCAACCCCTTTGACAGAGCCATCTTCATTATACAAAATTTCACTTGCTGGAAATCCTGGGAATATTTCAACTCCCAAGGCTTCTGCTTGTTCTGCTAACCATCTACATAAATTAGCTAGACTTATTATATAATTATTGTGATTTTGTTGCACCTTAGGAAGTAGCCATGTTGGCCAACTTAATGATTTAATTTTACCTAAAAATAAAAATTTTTCTTTTGAAACTTTAGTTTTAATTGGAGAATTTAATTCTTTCCAATTTGGCAAGAGTTCATCTAAAGCTCGTGTTTCAAAAACATTACCACTTAAAATATGAGCACCAATTTCTGAAGCTTTTTCTAATAAGCAAACGTTTAAGTTTGAGTCGAGCTGTTTGAGCTTAATTGCTGTAGATAATCCAGAAGGACCTCCTCCAATAATAACAACATCATACTCCATCGACTCTCTACCCATATGATATTTTTATCTTTAAGAATTATTTTTGTATAGTGTTTAATTTATTCAGTTCTTCTAAAAACTGGGGCAAAGCTTCAAATAAATCTGCTTCAAGACCATAATCTGCGACACTAAAAATTGGTGCTTCTCCGTCTTTATTGATTGCTACAATTACTTTGCTTTCTTTCATGCCTGCTAAATGTTGAATAGCACCTGATATTCCAACTGCAATATATAAATCTGGGACAACTACTTTACCCGTCTGCCCAACCTGATGATCATTACTGATATAGCCAGCATCTACCGCCGCTCTTGACGCACCTATTGCTGCATTTAATTTATCTGCAATTGTTGTAATTAATTTAAAGTTATCTCCATTTTGCATTCCTCTTCCACCAGATATAACTATTCTTGCTGTTCCTAATTCTGGTCTATCAGACTTAATCTCCTCACGCTTAATAAACTTAGTTAAAGAAAATGCTTCTTCAGCATCTGTGCTCTCAATTGGTGCTGAACCTCCAGAGGTTTCACATGGATCAAAAGATGTTGGTCTAATAGTAATACATTTTTTTGCATCAGTGCTTTTAACTGTTGCAAATGCATTTCCAGCATAAATTGGTCTAACAAAAGTATCTGGTGACTCTACTTTAATAATGTCACTTACTTGTGAGGTATCTAATTTTGCAGCTATTCTTGGCATTAAATTTTTTCCAAATGTATTAGCAGAACAAACTATATGTGAATAATTATCTGCAAGTTTAATAACAACTGGTGCAAAATTTTCTGCAATAAAATTTTCGTAATGTGCAGCTTCTACTTTTATTACTTTTTTTACTAATGATATTTCTGATAAAGCTTTTGAAACATCATCACAATTATTTCCTATAACTAATGCATGAACATCACTGTCAATTTGAGAAGCAGCCGTAATAGCATTCAAAGTAAATGCTTTAACTTCTTTATTATTATGTTCTGCTATTAGTAATACTGACATTATATAACTTTTGCCTCATTTTTTAATTTTTGAACTAATTCAGCAACATTTGAAACTTTAATTCCTGCTTTACGTTTAGGTGGTTCTTCAACTTTAATCTGTTGCACTTTTGGTGTTATATCAATACCTAAATCAGATGCGTTTAATTGCTCAATAGGTTTTTTTTTTGCCTTCATGATATTTGGTAATGAGGCATACCTTGGTTCATTAAGTCTTAAATCACATGTAACAATTGCAGGTGTATTAATTTCTATAGTCTCCAAACCTTCATCTATTTCTCTAACAACTTCAAGTTTTCCATCTTTAACATCAATTTTTGATGCAAAAGTTGCTTGTGGCCAGTTTAATAATGCACTCAACATTTGTCCTGTTTGATTACAATCATCGTCAATTGCTTGCTTTCCCATGAATACTAAATCAGGTTTTTCTTTATCTACAATTTTTTGTAAAATTTTCGAAACTGCCAATGGTTCTATAACCCCATCAGTTTTAATATGAATTCCTCTATCTGCTCCAACTGCTAAAGCTTTACGAACTGTTTCTTGGGCTTTTTCTTCACCTACTGTAACTGCAACCACTTCTGTTGCTTTGCCATTTTCTTTAATCTTTACAGCTTCTTCTATTGCATTATCGTCAGGAGGGTTTGTTGACATTTTTACATTATCTGTGACTACCCCAGAACCATCTTCTTTTACTCTAACCTGAACATTGTAATCAATAACTCTTTTTACAGCGACTAAAATTTTCATTAAGCTCTCAATAATTTATTTTCAGAATCATATGGACTCTCATCCAAGACTGTAGCGTCGTACATTTCGCCCAATATATCAACTTGTAATTTGTCGCCTACGTTTGCAAAATCTGGTTTTACCATTGCTAAAGCTATTGATTTATCCAATCTAAATCCAAATTCACCGCCTGTTGCTCTTCCTACTACCTTATTATCTTTGTATATTGGATTGTTTCCTAAAACATCTGCGTCTTTAGTATTATGAACTTCTAGTGTTACTAGTTTATTATCAAACCCTTTTTCCCTCCACTTATTAAGAGCCTCTAGACCTATAAAATTTCCTTTATTAGGATGAACAAACCTATCTAAGCCAGACTCATATGGTGAATATTCAATTGATAATTCAGTTCCAACTAACTTATATGACTTTTCTAATCTTAAACTATTCATTGCTCTTATACCAAAGGGTTTAATTCCTAGGTCTTTACCTGCCTCCATCAATTTATCAAAAATATGATTCTGATATTCAATTGGATGATGTAATTCCCACCCTAATTCACCAACAAAATTGACTCTCATAGCATTTACTGGTGCATATCCAACGTTAACATTTTTAGCTGTCAACCACTTAAAATTTTCATTTGAAAAATCATCAGTAGAAACTTTTTTCATCAATTCTCTAGCTTTGGGTCCTGCCACAACTAAAACACCTGTACTATTTGTAAGATCTTCAAATATAACTGAACCATCTTCAGGCATCCATTTTTGGATCCAGTCGTGATCAAGTCTTAAATTTGCACCAGCAGAAACTAAATAGTAAGAGTTTTTTGCCTCTTTCATAATAGTAAACTCTGAGTGAACTCCACCTTTAGTATTAAGAGCATGACACAAATTAATTCTACCAATTTTTTTTGGAATTTTATTGGCTACTAAATAATCCAAAAACTCTTCAGACTTAGGTCCTTTAATTCTACATTTTGCAAATGCTGTCATATCTAAAAGACCGACGTTTTCTTTTACATTTTGGCATTCTTTTTTAATTGCATCAAACCATTTAGATCTTCTAAAAGACCAATCATCCTTTTGCTCCATTCCATCAGTTGCAAAAAAATTTGGTCTTTCCCAACCAAATTTTTGGCCAAAAACAGCGCCTAAATTTTTCATTCTCTCATAACAAGGTGCGGTTCTTAATGGTCTAGCTGCAGGTCTCTCTTCATCGGGATAATGTGTAATAAAAACATGACTGTAAGCTTCTTCATTTTTAGCTTTTAAATATGACTTAGTTGCGTAATTTCCATAACGTCTTGGTTCAACTCCAAGCATATCTATAGTCGGTTCTCCATCAACTATCCATTCAGCTAATTGCCAACCTGCTCCACCAGCAGCAGTAATTCCAAAACTGTGTCCTTCATTGATCCAAAAATTTTTTAGCCCCCAAGCAGGACCTACAATTGGATTCCCATCTGGCGTATAACAAATTGCTCCATTATAAACTTTTTTAACTCCTACCTCTCCAAAAGCTGGAACACGATGAATTGCTCCTTCAATATGTGGTGCTAATCTATCTAAATCTTCTTGAAATAATTCATATTCAGAATTTTTTGAGGGTCCTTCAACATAACAAGCTGGAGCCCCGTCTTCGTATGGACCTAAAATTAATCCACCAGCCTCTTCTCTCATATACCATCTGCTATCACTATCTCTTAAAACTCCCATCTCAGGAAGACCATCTTTTTTTCTTTTTTGAATTTCGGGATGCGGTTCAGTAACTATATATTGATGCTCAACTGGTATAACTGGAATATCCAACCCAACCATCTCTCCTGTTTGTCTTGCAAAGTTACCTGAGCAAGAAATTATATGTTCACATTCAATTGAACCTTTGTCAGTTTCAACAACCCAGCCCTCTTTAGTTTGTTTCATTGCAACAACTGCTGTGTTTCTATAAATTTCTGCACCCATATTTCTTGCACCAGTAGCAAGTGCTTGAGTTAAATCTGCTGGTTGAATATAGCCATCTTCCGGATGTTGAATTGCACCCACTAAATCATCTGTATGACAAAGTGGCCAAATTTCTTTTACTTGATTAGGAGTTAAAAATTTTACATCTACGCCGATTGTTTGAGCAACACCAGCATATTGGTGGTATTCATCCATTCTATCTTTAGTGCTTGCTAAACGAATATTTGATACAACACTAAAACCAACATTTTTTCCGGTCTCTTCTTCTAATTTTTTATAAAGATCAACAGCATATTTATGAAGCTGTCCTACTGAATAGCTCATGTTAAATAATGGTAATAATCCTGCGGCGTGCCAGGTTGAGCCTGAAGTTAATTCTTTACGTTCTACAAGTACAACATCTGACCAACCTTTTTTGGCTAAATGATAAAGAGCGCTTACACCAACAACTCCACCACCAACTACTACAACTTTGGTTTTTGTTTTCATGAGGGATTCCTACTAAATTTTTTGTAATAACGAAACAAAATTGTAACTAGATATAATCAAATTGAACTTCCAAGTGGGATGGGATTTGAGACCATAGTAGTCAGCCAGCAATCCTTAAGATTTCCATCCTCTATATATTTTTCAACCTGCCAATTAAACTTATGGTAAATTTTATTCTTATCTAAAATAACTACTTCAAATTGAGCCCATTTATCACCACTTCCGAGCTGTGTAATTGTGTGACTTAAATGATTAAGCATCATTTGGTAAGTGTCTCCTTTTATCATTCTTTTAAAATTGTCTAAAGGGCCAGTTACTTTTTTATTTTTTGGATGTGCAAATTGCCAAGTTTGTTCAATTCCACTATCTTTGTACTCCCTATCGTTATTCATGAGTCCAACTAATTGTATTTTTACTACTTCAGCAGGTAAAATTGAATTTTTTGGAATTAATAAATCTGCTTTTAAAAGTGAAACATTTAAGAAAAAAATTACAATTACACTAAATGTTAAGTGCAGTTTTTTTAACATCATCAAGGAATTTTTTTCTTTTTTTATCACCAACAAATGGTACAGCAAAGTATCTTCTGTATATAACATCCGTTATGCCGCATATATTAAATACCCCTCTTCTGAGTCTTTTTGTTGGCATATTAAGAAAAAAAGTTCTTACAGCAAATTGGGGGGAACCATAAGTACAAAATACAACCGCTTTTTTCCCTTTTAAATTTCCAATTGGATATCCATAATTTCCAAAAAGTCTTTTAAATTTAAATGCCCAAGGTGGAGCTAAAATTTTATCTATCCAACCCTCAACAATTGCCGGCATCCTAAAATTCCATATTGGTGCAATTAACACTATTGCATGAGAATTTTCTATTCTTTCCCTGTGATCTAAAACTATTTTGTCTGGTTCTTCTCCAGAAAAAACAGGATCAAACTTTTCTTTATATAGATCAACAACATCTACATTATGTCCAATTTCCTTTACTGTTTTTATAAAAGTATCTCTAATAGCAGCATTAAAAGAATTGTCATTATAGTGGCCATATACAAGAAATATATTTTTCATTCTAACTTTGTAAAACTGGAAATGCCTGACGTACTTTTAAAAAATGTTTTTGATATTCCATTTTAGTACACTTATCTTCAATATATTCAATTTTATTTTCTTTAACAATTTTTTTTGCTTCCTCACTTCTAATTCCAAGTTGTAACCATAAAACTTTGGCTCCAATATTTACTGTGTCTTTTGCAATATCTAAAACTTCTCTGGATGGTCTAAAAACATCGACAATATCTACTTGCTCTTTTATGTCAGTTATCTTTGCAAAAACCTCTTCGCCTAAAATTTTTTGACCTTTAGCTTTAGGATTAACAGGAAAAACTTTAAATCCATACTTTTGCATATACTTCATCACAATAGTTGATGCTTTAGTTGGATCGTTGCTTACTCCAATCATTGCAATAGATTTATATTTGCCGAGAATTTCTTTAATATTACTCATTATTTTTTCTTATCTGATCTTCACAAAACTTCTTTGCTTCATTCAAATCTGTAATTTTAGTCTCAGATAATTTTTGGCTTCCAGCAACACAAGCATCAACAGCTCTTTTAAAATTATGATCTCTCATGTCTAAAACAACATAAAGTCCTATAATTATAAAAATAATAATTAAACCATTTTTAATTGTCATTTATTTTTCCATTTTGGTTTTCTTTTCTCTAAAAAAGCTGAAATACCTTCTTTAGCATCCATAGCCATCATATTCAGTGTCATCATCTTACTTGTGTAAGCATAAGCTTTTCTCAAAGGCATTTCCAATTGCTTATAAAAAGCCTGTTTACCAATTTTGATTGTAAGATTTGATTTAGAGGCAATTTTTTTTGCAATTTTTAAAACCTCAGAATTCAATTTTGATTTTGAATAGCAGTCATTAATTAAACCAACTTCTTTTGCATAATTAGCCTTGATAGGATCTCCAGTTAACAACATTTTCATCATTGGTTTTCTATTTATTTTTCTACTTACAGCAACCATTGGTGTACTACAAAATAACCCTATATTTACTCCAGGTGTTGCGAACAAAGCATCCTTTGTACTATAAGCCAAATCACAACTTGCAACTAATTGACATCCTGCTGCGTAAGCAGCACCATGTACCTTGGCTATAACTGGTTTTCTTCCTTCAATAATTTGTAACATTAGTTTTGAACATAGGTTAAATAATTTTTGATATTTTTCTTTTTTCTTCAACCCTCTTACTTCCTTTAAATTGTGACCTGCACTAAACCCTTTTCCAGCACCTTCAAGAACTATCACTTTAACATTTTTATCATTATCAAGTTTTTTGAAAACTTTAATCAAATCAAGAAGGTTTTTCTTTGATAAGGAATTATATGTTTTAGGGTCATTAATAATAACTCTTGAAATATCTTTTTCTTGATTAACAACTTTAATATTCATTTAGGATTATTTAAGTTTACCCTCTTCTCTCATCTTCGCTCTTATTTTGGTAGCTGAAATTTCTTGAACCTCTTTTGAAAGTTCAATTTCCTCAATCTTATAACCCACTCCTCTTCCATAACAAATATTAGTGATATTTGGCACCATCATTATTTTGAAATGTCCTTCGAATTCTGGGTTCAATCTATCTTCAATATTTTTTTTTACTGTTTCAAAATCAAATGGGTTGTCGTCTACTCCTTGAACGTCCCTAATTTGAATACAAACCTGACCTGTTTTTTTTATTATTTCTTTAAATAAAGTATAGTGACCATCGTGAAATGGTTGCCATCTTCCTAACATTTGTGCTGTTGGTTTTTTGTTATCCCATTCATAAGCCATTATTTTATCTCCTTAAATATTTTTGGTGCCCAATTTTTAGCATCTTGTGTCGTAACATGAAAGTCATACTTGTCTGGTTTTACAAACATTTTGTTAGTATCATCAAATCTTCCCTCTTTTATTGTATCAACCCAAATAATAAAATCTGCTGGAAACAAACTTCTTGCTTCAGGTGTTGGGCAAATAAAATCTGCAACAACGTAATTATTTTCCTGTTTTAATTTAATTGCAAAGTCTGCCATTCTTTTCGCTTGTCTTTTTCTTCCTTCTTCAGAGAAATCCCAATCATTAGCTTCTTTTCTTACTTCATCTGCATTCAATCTTTTAGCATTAAGCATTGGTCCTAACTCATTAGCTAGGGTTGTTTTTCCGGATCCAGGTAAACCCATTATAAGAATTATTTTCATATTATATTAAACTGCTAGCTACCCACTTATGAAACTGATGTGTTGGTTGATCCATAACTGGCGAAAAGTTTCCTCCATTATATACTGGAGAATTCCTGCCCTCTTGCATTCCTTCTATTGCACTAATATCCTCTAACATAACATCCTTCCAAAACCTTAAATTTTCTTTCCTCAATTCTCTTAACTCTTCACCATTAGCACTATTATTTCCAACATAATACATCTGCATATGTTCTTTGGTTTTTTTAATAGAAAGTGGTTCTAACCAAAAAACATAAAAATGATCAACGTGTAAACCAATCATTACGTTAGGAAATAAAGCAATATATTCAGAGTTTTTTAACATATTTTTTTCCCAGTTTGGAAAAGTATTAAATTTTTTATTTCCTTTAAATGGTTGCTCATATTTTTTACTTCCCTGTCCAGCAAATCTATTTGGTAAACCTTGAATGTGATAATGATCATTAATATTAGAAACTTTATTTAATCCAGGATGTATAGTTGGTAAATGGTAACTTTCACAATAATTTTCTATAGCAAATTTCCAATTACAATTTACATCTAAATTAAAGTAACCATAATCATTAGAATGTACTATTAACTTTTGATCATCTTTATTAATGAATTTTAACCATCTTTGCTCAAGAGGTTTAATATACTCATCAAATTCAATCTCATTAGAGTTAATATTTACAAAAATAATATCCATCCAAACTTTAGTTTTAACCTGTTTAAGATGATTTTTGATTTTATCAAATTTTTCTAATTGATGTTTATTCAGCCCACCAATGTGAGGTGTTGCGACTAAATTTCCTTCAAAATCATATGACCAAGAATGATAAGGACATCTAATTACATTTTTTAAATTGCAGGTTTTGTTCAAAAGTTTGAGACCTCTGTGACTACATACATTGTGAAAAACTCGAATCTTCATATCTTTGCCCCTAATTAAGATTAAAGGAATCCCCAGTAGATTGTATGGCTTAGCATCTCCTGGGTTTGGTATCGAGCTTCCAACTCCAACGACGGTCCATTTATCACAAAAAATTCTCTTTTTTTCATAAGTTAAATAATCCTCACTAGTGTAGCACTCATTTGGAAGGCCATTTGCAGTCTCAATTGGCTTGTCCACAGCCTCTAATTTTTTAACATCTAGGATTTGAGTAAGGGTTTTATTTTTGTAATTTTGGTCCACAAAAAAAATTATCATGGGCATGATTTTTGGCAACAAATTTCGATTAGGACCCTGTGTTGAATTTCTTTGACAGCTTTTTTAAAAAGGATAATGATCTGAAAAAATGAACTTTTCATTAGAAATTGGTCCTCAGACAGACCTAGAAACTGTACCTCCGGTAACTGATGTTTACATCACTATGTTGCCAGGGGGTGACTATAAAGAAACTGCTGAAAAAGCTATTGAGCTTGTAAAAAAGGGATTCAATCCTGTTCCACATTTTCCAGCTAGATCTATACATAATGAAACCGAGCTAAAAGATTATGTAACTAGATGTAAAGATGGAGGTGTAAAACAAGCTTTAATAATTGGTGGTGGTAGAGATCCAGTGGGGAAATTTGATAGCTCGTTTCAACTTTTGGAAACTGGTTATTTTGAAAAGATTAAGATAGGAATCGCTGGACACCCAGAGGGGAGTCCTGATATATCCGATTCAGATTTAGAAAAAGCTATGATAGATAAAAAGCCTTATGCTGACTATATAGTAACTCAATGGTTACTCGATCCCCAGCCTATTATAGATTTTATATCTAAACAAAGCGTACCAGTGCATGTGGGAATTACTGGACCTCTAAAAATATCTAGCTTGATTAAATTTGCTAATATTGTTGGAGCAAAAAATTCTCTAAATTTTCTTAAATCTAATTTTAGTAAGGCGTTAGATTTATTGAAACCTAAAGACCCTAATGACTTAATTGGGAAAGTTAAATCGCATACTGATTTCTTCCACATTTATACATTCGGCGGCTTGAAGGAAACAAACAAGTGGTTGAAGGAGAATAGTTATGTCTAAAGAATTTGACTATACTAAGCTAAAACATGTTACTTCTGTTGATCAATCAGATCGAGAAGTTCCATACAATTTAAGACAAAGCGGGCCAACAAAAGTTGAAATGTTAATTTCTACACGGGTAAGAAAATCACCTTATTGGCATTTATCAATGCAAGCGGGTTGTTGGAGAGCAACTGTTTACAATCGTATTTATCATCCAAGAGGTTACGTAAAACCAGAAGATGGTGGAGCTATGGTTGAGTACGATGCAATTGTAAATCATGTTACTATGTGGAACGTTGCTGTTGAAAGACAAATTAGAGTTAAGGGTCCAGATGCAGAAAAATTTACTGACTATGTAATAACAAGAGATGCAACAAAAATTTCTCCCATGAGAGCAAGATACGTGATTTTATGTAATGCTTATGGTGGGGTTTTAAATGATCCAATTCTTCTTAGAATATCTAAAGACGAATTTTGGTTTTCATTATCAGACTCTGATATTGGCATGTATCTTCAAGGTGTAAATGCTGATGGAAGATTTGACTGTACGATTGATGAGATTGATGTCAGTCCTGTTCAAATACAAGGACCAAAATCAAAAGCTTTAATGAAAGATCTTTGTGGGGATCAAGTTGATTTCGATAATATGCCTTTCTACGGTTTAGCAGAAGTTAAAGTAGGTGGAAGAAGTTGTGTTATTTCACAATCTGGTTTCTCTGGAGAAGCTGGATATGAAATTTATTTAAGAGACTCTACTTTATATGCTGAAGATATGTGGAATGCTGTTCTTGAGGCGGGTAAAAAACATAGCTTAATGGTTATTGCACCTGCTCACCATAGAAGAATTCAAGCTGGAATTCTTTCATGGGGTCAAGATATGGACCAACAACATAATCCATTTCAATGTAACTTAGGTTATCAAGTTTCATTATCTGGAAAAGGTGAATGGAACAAAAAAGGTGACTACGTAGGTAAAACAGCATTAGAAAAAATGGGCGCCGAACTTAAGGATGGAAAAAAACCTTACAAACTTCAATTAGTTGGACTTGAATTAGGTGGAAAACCAATTGAAGAGTACGCTCCTGATTTTTGGCTAGTGTCACCGGAGAATGGTGGAGATCCTGTCGGATTTATTACCTCTCCATGGTATCACCCAGAAAAAAAACAAAATATTGCAATGGGATATGTGCCATTTGATGGAACTTTAAATGCTAATGGCTTTCCAAAAGGTAAGGTTGGAACAAAATTTAAAGTTCATTTACCTGAAAAATATTCTGATAAACCAGGTCAGCCTGTTGATGCAGTTGTAGTGGATATTCCATTTAAAGAGTCTTTCAATGCAAATACAAGAGAGGTTGTAAAAGGTTAACTTTATTTAGGGGGAGATTTATACTCCCCCTTAAAATGACTAAAGGATTTCTAATAGCAGTTTGCATTATTATAGCTCTTGCTTTAATACTCTTTCCATTAATTGTTTCTTATAAAGAACAAAAAAATAAAAAAAAATAAATGTTTGGTGAATTCTTAAATATTATCTTTAAATCTATTAAATTAGATAAAACTCTTTATACAGATAATAAAAATTTTGGTGAAGCTGCAATTTATTTTGCTGGTTTAATTATGATTTTAGATGGAATTGCCGGTGCAGTGGCAGCTAATACCATTGTAAAAACTGCAATTGCTACATCAGGTCTTACAGCGATTTTAACCTGGTTAGTTTGGACAGTATTTATATATGTAATTGGGGTTAAACTTTTTCCAGATAAACAAACAACAGTCTCTTTTAAAAAAGTATTAACTGCTGTTGGGTTTGCACATGCTCCCGGTTTATTAAGATTCTTTGCGATAACTCCTGAGTTAATGATTCCTATAATTTTTTTAACTCAATTTTGGATTTTTGCTGCATTAATAATTTCTACTAAACACATATTAAATCTTAGATCAAATTTTAAATCTTTTGGAATTGTTTTTTTATCTTTTTTAATAATAGCTTTTTTATCTATTTCTTTTGTTATGAGTAGAATGAGCGCAATGCCAATCAATCATATCTAAATTGGAAATATAGTTTTCGATACCCTACAAGATTTGCAAATTTTAAAACCTGTGAGAATTAAATTTTGAGAAACGCTCTCATGTTCATCCTTGCATTCATCACAAATATTATTTAAATCTTTCAAATCTCTTTCTTGAATATCTTCATCATCAATCATTATCAGTCAATCCAGCACCAGCCGCACCTTGTTTTAAGCTTTCTGTTTCTTCTACAAACGTATTTTCAGATAATTTGTAAAGTTTTTTCCATTCTTTTTCAGTAAAAGAGTCTTTGTTTTCTAAAAAAAATACTTCAGCTTTTTTTGCAATTAATGGTAATTCTTTTTTTGAAAATT
>QCNX01000016.1 GCA_003210015.1 Pelagibacteraceae bacterium AG-426-P20
AACTGAGTGTTGAGTTGGTTTTGTTTTAATTTCATCTGAAGCTTTTAAATATGGTACCAATGTTAAATGAATGAATAATGCATTTTTTTTACCAACATCATTTGCAAACTGTCTAATAGCTTCTACAAATGGTAAACTCTCAATATCTCCAACAATGCCACCAATTTCACAAATTACAAAATCCTCTTTAGAAGAGTCTTTTTTTATAAACTGTTTTATTCGATCAGTAATATGAGGAATGACCTGAACTGTTTTTCCTAAATACTCACCTTTTCTTTCTTTTTTAAGAACATCATTATAAATTTTTCCTGTTGTAATGTTGTCAGATTTTTTTGCTGATACACCTGAAAATCTCTCGTAATGACCTAGGTCTAAGTCTGTTTCTGCACCATCATCTGTTACATAAACTTCTCCATGTTGAAATGGACTCATTGTTCCTGGGTCTACATTTAAATATGGATCCAACTTTCTTAATCTAACTTTATAACCTCTAGATTGTAGCAGATATGCTAGTGATGCTGATGAGAGACCTTTACCAAGTGAAGAAACCACGCCGCCGGTGACAAATATATATCGCGCCATGGAAGTATCTTATAACGAATAAAAAAAGAATTGGAAAGTATTAATTAATTATCTTCCGGAATTGCAGGAGTATCTTCAGTTTTTTCTTCAACAGAGTCCAAAACTGAACTGGTTGGGGTAAGCTCACCTCTTGAAATAATAGTAAGTGCAAGACTACAAATTATAAAAAGAGTAGCAACTACTGCAGTAGCTTTAGTCATAAAATTTCCAGCAGTTTTAGAAAACATCATATTCTCTTGTGAAACACCAATTCCAAGAGCGCCACCCTCAGATTTTTGCATTAAAATTAGTAAAACAAGAATAATCGCAAATACAATATTCAATACTAATAAAATATTTTCCATGCGGACTAATTATAGGTTTTTTTGACTATATCAATAAATTTTTTTGGGCTTTGTGATGCTCCACCAATTAAAAAACCATCAAGATTAATAATTTTTTTTAAATCGCTTATGTTTTGAGGATTAACAGATCCACCATATAAAATTTTTGGCATTTTACCTTTAAAATTTTTTTTAATAAATTTTACTGTTTGTTCAAGCTCTTTGGGTTTTGGAATATTTCCAGTTCCTATTGACCAAACAGGTTCATAAGCAACAAAAATGTCAGATTTTTTTTTGATTTTATTTAAACCAAGTTTTATTTGTTTAGATAAAATTGCTCTGGTTTTACCCATTTTTTTTTCTGTTAAGGTTTCGCCAATACAAAATATAACTTTTAATTTTGCTTTAATGGCACTTTTAATTTTAAGATTAATAAGTTTATCCGTTTCACCTTTTTTTCTATTTTCTGAGTGCCCAAGTATAACATAATTTGCCCCTATACTTTTTAACATTCTCGAATTTATAAAACCTGTATGTGAACCATAATCATCACTTTCATGACAATTTTGTGCACCAATATCTATTAAACAATTTTCAAATTTTTTAAAAAAAGAGGTTATTAAAGTATATGGAGGGCAATAAATTAATCTTCCTTTCTTAATTTCTCTAGATTTTGAAAATTTAATAACTTTATCCAATGTATTTATTGATTTTAAGTTTCCAAACATTTTCCAATTAGCTACAAAATACATATATTTATTTGTCATAATTCTATTTTTAATCTATAGATTTGATTTTACAGATCAATACATAAATAAAGCTAAAATGAAAATCGTAAAATATCTTAACAAAAATAAAATTGGTGGAATAATATTAATAGTTGTAATTATTATTGCTTTTGGTTTTGGGGGATTTGGTGGTGGATTTTTGTCAAATAATCAAAACAATATTGCAAAAATAAATAAAACTAATATTACCACCCAAGATTTTATAAATTATATTAATCAGTCCGGTATTTCTCAAAAAGCAATTAAAGACAATATGGATAATAATATAATTGAAGAACTTCTTGCGGGTTTAATTTCAACGACTTTATTAGATTTAGAAATTAAACACTTTAAAATTATGCTTTCAGAAGTTTCATTATTAAAAAAAATTAAATTAAATAATAATTTCATTGATGAGAATGGAGTTTTTCAAAGAATAAAATATGAAAAATTTCTATTAGAAAATAATATCTCTGCGCTAATTTTTGAACAAAGATTAAAAGATAGAGAATTACAAAAAAAATTATTTAATTATGTGGGGGCAGGATCTGTCTCACCAAAATTTTTAATTGATAAATTATTTGAAAATGAAAATAAAAAATTAGAAATAAATTTTTTTGATTTAGAAAACTTATATAAAAAAAAAGAGGACTTTAAAAATGAAGATCTAGTAAACTTTATCAATCAAAATGAAGATAAATTAATGACTGAATATATAGATTTTAAATATTCTATAATTAACCCTAAAAATTTAATTGGAATTAATGAATTTAATCAACTCTTTTTTGATAAGATTGATGAGATTGAAAGTAACATACTAAATGGAATTGATTTTGATCAAATAACATCCAAGTTTAATTTAAATACTAATACAATTGAAGATTACAAATATTCAGAAAAAAGCAATACGATTGAAAAAAAAATATATGAATTAAGAAATGAAAATTTTAATATATTTGAAAATAATGAAAATTTTATAATCTATAAAATAAATAATTTAGTTAAAAAAAAACCAGATATTAATAATTTACAAACAAAAGATGAAATTTTAAATCAATTGATACAAGAGAATAAGTTTGAATATAATAAAAAATTACTTGAAAAAATTAGAGACAAAAAGATAGACAGTAATGAATTTTCGAAATTAGGAAAAGATCAAATAAAATTTTTGACATTAAATTCTGTCAAAGATAACAAAAGATTTAATATAAATTCTGTAGAAATGCTTTACTCAATGCCTATAAATAGTTTTGCCCTAATAAGTGATGAAAACAAAAAAGTTTATTTAGCTGAAATTAAAGATTATAAAGACATTCCGATTGAAAAAGACACTGATATATTTAAATCTTACATAGCAAAAGAAAACACAAACAATAAAAATACTATTTTAAAATCTTACGATATTTATCTTAATAGTAAATACAAAGTAGATATAAATCAAATAGCAATTGATAACGTAAAGAATCTATTTCAATGATAATAAATCGAAGCTTCAAAGATTTTAAGTTTCGACATAGAAGCAAAAAAAATCAAATTATCTTCACTTCGAAAAAAACTAAAAATGATGAGGAAGTTTTAAATTTAATTGATAATTTTTTAAATGAAAAAAATAGTTTTATATTTGAGTCAGTTGAAAAAGGGAAAATTAAAGGTAGATATACCATTTTTGGAAAAAATCCTGATAAAATTTGGGAATTTAATAATCAAAATTCATATTTAATCAAAAATAATAATAGAGTTAAATTAACAGACAAGCCTGAAAATCTAATTGAGAAAATAATTGAAGAATTCAAATTTGAAACTCCAAAAAATCTTCCAAATTTATGTTCTTTGATTTCTGGATATTTTTCTTATGACTCTGTTAGGTATATTGAAAAAATTCCTAATAATTGCAAAAATGATCTTAATATTCCAGATGTAAGACTTTTACGTCCTAGAACACTAGTTATTCATGATAATTTAAAAAAAGAAATTTTCTATATAATCAATATTTTTAAAGATGAAAAAATTATCAACTATCAAAAGAAGTATGATGAAATAAAATCTGATCTTTTTAAATTATTAATTCAATCATCAATTAAAAACTTAACAACAATTGATAATAAACAATCAAAAAATTTAAAAATTAGATCTAACACCAGCAAAAGTAGGTTTTTAAAAATGGTTAATAAAGCAAAAAAATACATAAAATTGGGAGATATTTTTCAAGTTGTTTTAAGTCAAAGGTTTGAAGCAAAATTAATTAAAAAACCTTTAGATATTTATAAAAAACTAAGAGTTACAAACCCCTCACCTTTTATGTTTTTTTTTAATTTTAAAGATTTTCAAATAATAGGAGCAAGTCCAGAAATATTAGTAAGATTAAGAGATAATAAAATTACAGTCAGACCTATTGCGGGCACTAGACCTAGAGGTAAATCATTGAACGAAGATCGCTATTATGAAAAAGATCTTCTCAAAGATAAAAAAGAGCTTTCAGAACATTTAATGCTTTTAGACCTTGGTAGAAATGATGCTGGAAAAGTATCTAAAATCAATACAGTAAAAGTAACAGAAAGCTTTATTATTGAGAAATACTCCCATGTAATGCATATAGTTTCAAATGTTGTTGGTGAATACAATAAAAAATTTTCAAAATTTAAGTCATTATTAGCTGGCTTCCCTGCGGGTACTGTCTCTGGTGCTCCAAAAATAAGAGCAATGGAAATTATAGATGAATTAGAAAAAACAAAAAGAAAAGTTTATGCAGGTGGAATTGGATATTTTTCAGCAAACGGAGAATTCGATACATGTATAGCTTTAAGAACAGCGGTTGCCAAAAAAAATAAATTTTATGTACAAGCTGGAGCTGGTATTGTTGCTGATAGTAAACCTTTAAAAGAATACGAAGAAACAGTTAATAAAGCTAAAGCCTTAATTAATGCATTAAAATGAAAAAAATAATTTTAATAGACAACTATGATAGTTTTACTTTTAATCTTTATCATTATTTATCCTCGTTAAAAGTAAATGTTGATGTAATTAGAAATGATCAAATTAATTCAAAAGAAATATTAAAAAAAAAGTACAGTAAAATTGTAATATCTCCTGGGCCTGGGAATCCTAATCAATCTGGCAATTGTCTTAAAATTGTAAAATCTTTATATAAAAAGATACCTATACTTGGTGTTTGTTTAGGTCATCAAATTATAGGACAAATATTTGGGTCTAAAATTGTTCAAGCGAGGAAACTAATGCATGGAAAAACCAGTAAAATAATATCAAAAAAAATTGGTGTATTAAAAAATCTTCCAAAAACTTTTGAGGCAACACGTTATCACAGCTTGATAATTGATAAAAAATCACTTTCTAAAGATCTTGAAATTACTGCTGAAACTAAAGATGGACTAATAATGGGAATACAACACAAAAAATACCAGGTTCATGGAGTGCAATTTCACCCTGAAAGTATTAAAACTAAGATAGGTATTAAAATTTTAAAAAACTTCGTTAAGATTTAAAATTGATGAAACAATTCATAGAAAAAATTAAAAATAAAGAAAATTTATCTTTTGAAGAAAGTAAAGCAGCTTTTGAACTACTAATGGAAGGTAAAGCAGAAGACCAAGAAATATTTGATTTTTTAACACTTTTATCAGCTAAGGGGGAAGCCTCAGATGAAATAGCTGGTGGAGTTTTTGTTCTTAGAAATAAATCTAAAAGAGTAAATGTAGAAAACTGTGTTGATACATGTGGAACTGGTGGAGATGGTATGAATACACTAAATATATCAACAGCATCTGCATTATTACTTTCAAGTATGGGTGTTAAAGTAGCAAAACACGGAAATAAAGCTGTATCTTCTAAGTGTGGATCAGGTGATGTTTTAGAAGCTTTAAATATAAAAATTAATTTAGAACCAAATGATATAGAGACTCAAATTAATAAAAATAATTTTGGTTTTATGTTTGCACCTAATTACCATAACGCAATGAGATTTGTCGGACCCACAAGAAAAAAAATTGGAAAAAGGACTATATTTAATATGATTGGACCATTAAGTAGCCCTGCTCTAGTGAAAAGACAAGTAGTTGGTGTATTTGATAAACAGCTGTTAAAAATATTTGCAAATGCTTTGAATAACTTAGATATCAAATTTGCTTGGATTGTTAATAGTGAAGACGGTTTAGATGAAATTTCTCCTTATACCAAAACAAATGTAATTCAATTAAAAGATAATAAGATTTCTGAAATTATTATTGACCCTAAAGAATTAAATATAGATGCAGATAAATTTGATAATCTTGTTGGTGATGACGCAAAATTTAATGCAGAAAAAATGATTAATATTTTTAAAGGTGAAGATAATGATTTTTCAAAGGCTGTATGTTTAAATGCTGCTGCAGGATTAATTGTTAATGAAACTCATAAAAATTTTGATGATGCCTACAAAAATTCAAGGGAGCATATTTTATCAAATAAAGTAATTAAACATTTAGAAAAAATTCAAAATGCTTGAAAACGTTCTTGAAAAAATAATTCAAAAGAAAAGTGAAAAAATAGTAAATTTAAAAAAGAATATTTCACTAAACTCATTAAATGAAATGATAGATAAGAATAAATCTTTTATTAATTTTAAAGATAAAATTGAAAATAATATAAAAGAAAATAAATTTTCAATCATTGCTGAAATTAAAAAAGCCAGTCCTTCAGCAGGTATAATTATCAAAGATTATGAACCTGTTAAAATAGCTAAGACATACAATTCTAATAAAGCAACTTGTTTGTCAGTGCTAACTGAGGAAGATTTTTTTTTAGGAGACCTAATGCATATTAGTAAGATTAAAAAAACAGTTAATTTACCAATTCTTTGTAAGGATTTTTTTGTAGACAAATTTCAAATACCATTGGCAAAAAGTTATGGAGCTGATGCCATATTAATTATCTTAGCTGGTGTCAGTGAAAGCCTTGCGATTGAATTATATGAAGAAGCATTAAAATTAAATATGTCTGTTATAGTTGAGGTTCATACTGTTGAAGAGGCTAATCAAGCACTTAAATTTAAAGATGCTTTAATTGGTATTAATAATAGAAATTTAAAAACTTTAAAAACTGATATAAATACAACTTACGATATTCATGATGTTTTAATTAATCATAGAGGCCCATTAATTTCAGAAAGTGGAATTAAAACAAAAGATGAACTGTTGGAACTCTCAAACAAAACATCTATTAAAACTTTTTTAATTGGTGAATCACTTTTGAAGGATCTTGATAATAATTCAATTTTTTCAGTTCTTTAGTTGAATAATACCCTATTTTATTAGCTTTTTTACTATTGTGAATTGTAGAGAACTTTTGTAGAACATGTTTGTACGATATTTGTTCTTATGCTAACAAAAAAACAAAAAAACCTGCTTTTATTTATCAACAAGAAGTTGAGAAGCTCTGGTGTGTCTCCATCTTACGAGGAAATGAAACAGTCTTTGAATTTAAAATCTAAATCAGGAATTCATAGATTAATCAGTGCATTAGAGGAAAGAGGATTTATTAAAAGACTTGCTCATAAAGCTAGAGCATTAGAAGTAATTAAACTACCAGAAACAGCTTCAGCAAATGATATTTACAACAGTTTTTCACCAAGTGTTATTAAGGGTGGTTTAGACGAAGATAAACCGATGTCTGATGATGTAGAAGTGCCTGTTTTAGGAAAAATAGCTGCAGGAACACCAGTAGAAGCTATTCAAAATGAGGTTTCAAGAATTCCATTACCCAGTAACTTAGAAAAAAATGGTGATTATTTTGGCCTTAAAGTACAAGGAGATTCAATGATTGAAGCTGGGATTAACGAAGGTGATACTGTGATTATTAAAAGAACTGATACAGCTGATAATGGAAAAATAGTTGTTGCATTAATCGATGAGCATGAAGCTATGCTTAAAAGAATTAGAAAAAAAGGAAAAGTTGTAGCACTTGAAAGTGCAAATAAAAACTACGAAACAAAAATTTTTGGCCCAGATAGAGTTAAAGTACAGGGCGTATTAGTATCTTTATATAGAAACTTCTAGTAAAATAGTCTAAACATTTTTAATGAAAAAAGTAGCAACTAGATTTGCTCCATCTCCTACTGGAGCTTTGCATATTGGTGGGGTCAGAACAGCTTTATTTAATTGGTTGTATTCTAAAAACCAAAAAGGGGATTTCTATTTAAGAATTGAAGATACCGATAAAGAAAGATCAAAAGATGAATATAAAGATCAAATAATAAAATCTCTTAAATGGATTGGTATAAACTATGATGGTAAGGAATATATACAATCAAAAAAAATTGAAGATCATGTAAAAGTAGCTAATGAATTACTTAAAAATGGTCACGCATACAAATGTTATTGTTCAAGTGAAGAAATAGAAGAACAAAAAAAAAGAGCTAGACAAAAAAAGATTCCTTATATCTATGATAGAAAGTGGAGAGACAAGAAAGAAGAAGATGCACCTAAAGATATCAAACCAGTAATAAGATTTAAGAGTAAAATTGACGGAACTTCTATTTTAAAAGATTTAGTTCAAGGTGATGTTGAAATAGATGATAATACTATTGAAGATTTCATTATCTTAAGAAATGATGGAACACCAACATACAATTTATCAGCATCAGTCGATGATCATCAAATGAATATGACACATATTATTAGAGGCGATGATCATAAAATTAATACCTTCAAACAAATACAAATATATCAAGCTATGAAATGGGAAGTACCCTCGTTTGCTCATATACCTTTAATACATACAATTGAAGGAAAGAAACTATCAAAACGAGATAAAGCTTCTACATTAGATGATTATTCCAAAATCGGTATTATGCCAGATGCTCTGAGAAATTATCTTTTAAGATTAGGTTGGTCTTATAAAGACAAAGAAATTTTTACATTAGATGAAAGCATTAAATATTTTAATCTTGAAGGAATTGGTAAATCTCCTTCGAAACTAGATATGAGTAGAATTCTATCAATGAATGAGCATTATATTAAAAATATCGATGAAACTGATTTATTTGATCAACTAACTGAGTATTGCAAATTATATAAAAGTGAAATTAAATCAGATAAGAAAGATAAGATTAAAAAATCCCTAATCTTCCTAAAAAATAAAGCTAAAACCTTGGAAGATATATTCAATAATGGTCAATATATAATGGTAGATGAGGTTAATTTTAACCAAGATGATATTAAGTTAATTGATGATAAGGCCAAAAAAGTCATTTCTGATTTCAGCACTCAATTTAGTAATGTTGATAAACTTAGCAAAGAAACATTAGAGCCAATAGTAAACAAATTAATTAAATTAAACGATACTAATTTCAAAGGGGTTGGGCAGCCTTTAAGAATAGCTTTAACAGGTTCAAAATTTGGACCTGGAATATATGATATAATTATTTCACTTGGAAAAGAGGAAGTAACAAAAAGATTAACCAATAAGAAACTTAGTTAATACCGAGGAGGCTTCATCAGAGGATGAAGTTTTTGATCTAATTTTAGTTAAAGTTTTCTCACAATCATTAATTTGTTTTTTCATTAATTCAGGATTTTTTAAAAAGTAAACAACTGAATTGTAAATCTCTTTAGCATTACACTCTTTTTGTATTAATTCAGGAATTATTTCTTTGTTATTAATTATATTAATGATGTTAGCAAATTTTATTTTGACCAACATTTTAACAATTAAAAAATTTAAAAAATTCATTTTATAGATAATTATAGAAGGAACTTTTGCATTACAGATTTCAAGAGAAACCGTGCCAGATTTAGAAACTGCAAAAGTAGATTTATTTAGTATTTGTTTTTTTATATTTTCATCAGAAATAACTTCGACATTTTTTAAATTTACATTATTCATCTTTTCACTAATTGAATTCTTATTTTCATCAGTTGTATGAAATACGAAAGTTAAATTATCAAATTTTGCATTCATCATATTTATAAAATCAATTAATATAGGTAAAAGTAAATTTACTTCAGATGATCTACTACCAGAAAAAAGAGAAATAATTTTTTTATCATTTGATATGATGCTAGATATATCCATCTTATTTTTTGTTTCATGCTCTAATAATGGATGTCCAACAAAAGTATTTGGAATATTTTCTTTATCAAAATATTTTTTTTCAAAATCAAATAATAATAAAATGTGATCTAAAAATTTTTTAAACTTTTTTACTCTCCCCTCACGCCAAACCCATACTTGTGGAGCTACATAATGAACTGTCTTGATCCCGTTATTTAATTTTTTAACTTTTTCAGCAACTCTTAATGTAAAATCGGGACTATCTACACTAAACAAAATATCTGGATTGAATTTAATTATATCCTCTACAGTTCTGTTTATTTTATTCCTAATTTTAAAAATATTAAACAAAACGCTTGTAAAACCAATGTAAGTAATTTCCTTAAGGTTAAAAATAGATTTTATTCCTAATGAATTTAAATGTGTCCCACCAACACAAGAATACTCAATACCAGGATTATTTTTTTGAAGTTTAGATATAACTTTAGAGGCAAGTTTATCTCCAGAAGGCTCACCAGTTAATATAAATATTTTTTTCATTTTACTGAGATAAACATTTTATTTTTATTAGCAAATTTAATACATTTGCTTTTATCCAAAAAAATATGTTGTCTTCCTTTTATAACAATACCTTTTAATCCAGCAGTCTTACTTTGTTTAATAGTTTTCAATCCAACTGTTGGAAGATCTATTCTCAAGTCTTGTTTTTTTTTTGGAAACTTGACTAAAACACCCGAATTTCTAAATTTTTTACTTCTACTTTTTTCAAGCATTTTTTTAGTTCCACCTTTACCTTCTATAGAAACTACTTTTTTATTTCTAACTACAACACCCTGGCTAAAATTATATTGCTTTAAATTATTTAAAGTGTTTATTGCTTTTTTTATATCTAATTGATCTTGTTTGTTTGGTTTGATCTTTGAATAATTACCCTTTTTTTAATGACAGCTCTGGATTAAATGTTAATGAGTTTTCAGTTTTAATCTTGTTTTGAGATAATATCCTAATGATTTCTTTAAGTATTGCTGCATCCCCAAGTTTAGATGCTTTGATTATTCTAGGGATATAATAAATACCTTTAAAATCTAATTTTAATTTTGAAAAGTTAGGTTTATTTACTTTTCCAGCAAATAAGACTTTTTTACAGTTATTTTCTTTAAGAATATTTATAATTTTGCCAAATTGACCTATAGAAACTGAATAAGATTTTCTTTCCTGTTTAAATTTTTTTGATTTTGACAAATCAATTATTAAATATTTTATTTTTCTTTTTTTAACAGTTTTAAGAATTTCCTTTGGAAAATCAGTATCACCAAAAATTAATCCAATCATTTTACGAAAATGGTGTGCAAATAGATCTTTTTTTATCTTTTGTTATAAAGTTTATTACATTCTTAACTAATGGATTTTCTTGAAAAGAACCATTCAATTTACTGATATTTTCATTGATATTCTTTGTTGCAAAAATCTCCTTATAGGCTTCACTTAAGCCTAAAATATCCTTGTTTTCAAACTTAGCTCTCCTTAGACCTATTAAGTTTAATCCTTGTAATGAATTTCTATTTCCCGTTGACAATCCATAAGGAATTACGTCATGCAGCACACCTGTCATCCCACCAATCATTGCCATTTTTCCAATTCTTGTGAACTGTTGAACTGCAGAATTTCCTCCTATAACAACGTTATCTTCAATAATTGCATGTCCTCCTAATGGAACATTGTTTGCAATAATTACATTGTTTCCCACGTAGCAATCATGAGCAATATGAGATGAAATCATAAATAAACAATTGTTTCCAATCACTGTTTTGCCACCACCACCTACTGTTCCTGGATTAATTGTTACATATTCTCTAATTTTATTATTATCTCCAATAATTAAATTTGTTGGTTCCCCATTGTATTTTGAATCTTGTGGGTCATTAATTGAAACAAAAGGATATATTTTATTTCCCTTGCCAATTTTAACATTTCCAGAAATATTAACATGTGATTGAATAACTGTATTTTCCCCAATCTCAACGGAAGGACCTATTACACAATACGGTCCTACTTGAACATTTTTATCCAATTTTGCTTTTGAATCTATTATTGCAGTTTTATCTATCATCTATTATTTTTTATAAATTCTCTTAAATTTTTTGCTGGATATCCCATAACCTTTGTATTGTCAGGTATATCATTTATAACGCCACTACCACCTCCAATTTGTACATTGTTTCCAACTTTAAGATGGCCTGAAATACCAGCCTGACCACCAATCATAACATTATTACCTAGCGTTGAGCTTCCAGCAAAACCAACCTGACCTGCAATAATACAGTTGTCACCAATTTTATTATTGTGAGCGATGTGTACTTGATTATCTAAGTATGTATTTTTTCCAATTATTGTATTTGATAATGAGCCCCTATCAATTGTAGAGCCACAACCAATTTCACAGTTATTATTTATTACAACAATTCCAATATGAGGATATCTTATATTATTTTCTTTATTTGGAAAAAAACCGAAACCTTTTTTACCTATAACACATCCATCTAAAATACTTACGTCATCTTTAACAATTGTATTTCTTATAATAACATTAGAACCAATTGAACAATTTGAACCAATGATTACGTTTTTTTCGATAATTGTGTTATGACCAATTAAACAATTTTTTCCTATTTTAACATTTTTACCTATTAAAACATTTTTTCCATATTTTGCTTTTTTTTTAAGAGAAGTTTTAGAGATATCATTTACAGTTTCATCAAAGTTATCAACAACTGCTTCTGGATAAAACTCTTTTGTAATTTTTGCCATTGTTAATAAAACGTTATCAACAACTATTTTTTTACATGACTTTGGTAAAAATTGAGAAAGACTATTTAAAGTAACACAATATGAAGCTTTGGTTTTTGATGCTAATTCAGAATAATTTTTTGAATGAAAAAATGTTAAATCTTTTTTTGTCGCTGAAATTAAATCTTTTACATCAAAAATTTTATCTTTTTGATAATTTTCATTATTTTCAACGTTAATTTTGGAAAGTAATTTTTCTATGTTAAAAGGGCCAGTGTTTTTAAAAAAAGGATTAATCACACAAACTTAATATCAAATTTTTGATATAATACTTATCAACAAATATTTCTAATTATTTTTGTCTACAATAGTTGCAGACCATTGAGCATCTGCCATTTTTTTACCTTCAACCAAAGCTTCACCTTTGTATTTCCAAACTCTACCGTGGGATCTAATAGCCTCTATGTTTAACTCTAATTTACAATCAGGAATTACTGGGTTTCTAAATCTTGCTTTTTCAACACTCATCAAATAAACAAGTTTATTTTCATACTCTTTTTTATCTATACCATGAGCAGTTAGAGCAGCTGCTGCTTGACCAAAAGCCTCAACGATTAATACGCCAGGTAAAACTGGATTATCTGGAAAATGACCATCTACATAAAAAGCATCTTTTTTTACATTCATTATTGCTGTAGCAGAATGTAGTTTATTAATATTTATTAACTCATCAATTAATAACATTGGTTCTTTGTGTGGTAGTAAACTGCTTATATCATTTTTATCTAATTTATTTTTTTGATTACTCATATTAATCAATTTTTTTAATTTCTTTATTAAATATTTCCATAACTTGAGGTGTAATATCTAAACTAGACTTACCAATTATTATATTAGTTTTTTGCAATATTAACGATATAGAATTATCAGCTGCATATTTTGAAAGTATATTTTTTAGATGATTAAGCATTTTGTTTAATCTAACAATTCTTTGCTGTTGAATTTCTCGATCAAATTTATTTCTTTCTTGATTAAGTTTTTGAACATTTAATCTAAAATCTAAAATTTTTTTATCTAATTCCTCTTTTGATAGAATATTTTTTTGTTTATTTATTTCATCTTCTTTTTTTTTAAGTGCAGTGTCTTGTTTTTTGAACTCATCATACTTAGATTTAATTTCTTTTTCTAAACTTTTAAGTGTTTTTTTTCCAACATTTGAGTCTGACATTATTTTATCTACATCTACGAAGTAAACCGTAAGATTTTCAGCTTTTAGAGATGTTAAAGATAAGAAGAAAAAAAATAAAACTATAAATATGTTAATCTTATTTTTCATTAAAAAGTTGTACCCAAATTAAATTGGAAAGATTCAGTTTTATCTGTACTTGCTTTAGTTATATCTTGGGCAAAAGAAAAATTTAATGGACCAATAGGTGTAAACCAATCTACTGTAATACCAGTTGCTGATCTTATTTTGTTAGAGTCGTCAATTGTATCATTATAATCTACACTCCAAACATTTCCAATATCAATAAAATACTTAAAATCTATTGACTGAACACTTGGCAGTAACATTGGCAGTGTTGTATCAAAATTAACTGCTGCAGCATAATTACCACCAACATAATCATCATTATCTACTGGACCAATGGCACCATATTTAAAACCTTTCAACTTACTTCTTGGTAATGATAATCTATCTGAGATACGAACGTTTTCATCATTTAATGAATTAATAGATCGTGCAAATACACTAAAATTTGTAATTGTATTTTCACCAAATTTTATCCATTTGTCTGATTGGAAAGAGTTAGCAATTGCATATTCCTCAGAATAAAGTGGTATTGTTTGGCCCCATAAAGTTCTTGTTCCATCAGAAGTTTGAAATCTTTGATTTCTATTATCGAAATCTATTTGATAATTAAAGTTATTTTCAAAATAATTTCCAGACTGTTTTTTTAAACTATCACTTGCTTTTGAGCTAGTTGTAACATCCTCTATAAAAACTGATACTGAAGGACTAAAGTAAGTATTTTTGTACTGTTCATATCTTGTACCAAGTGAAAAGCCAGTTTTATTAGTTTGGTAACCGCTATCAGCTAATTTATCTGTTGAAGAACTTTCAAGTGATGTGATTAGGCTTTTATTAGAATAGTTCCAATTTGGATTAACAATATTAAAACCACCTTTGATAGAGTCTTCTGATGTCCTTAAAGAAGTGGTTAATTTAATATTTTTTCCTAAAAAATTATTTTCAGATACAGAAAAACCTATCGTACCACCTTCAGTACCAAAACCGGCGCCTAAAGTAATTTCCCCTGTTGGTTTTTCCTCTACTTCAATATTTATTTTTTTTGTATTTGCTTCTTTCCCATCTTCCAACTCAAAACTAACAGTAGAAAAAATATTAAGTGCTCTTAAATTATTAATTGATTTAGCATTTAAAAGTTCATTAAAAGGATCACCCTCATCTATTTCAAGAGAATTTCTTATCACGTTCTCATGTGTAACGTTATTACCTAGTATGTTAATTCTTTCTACGTAAAACTTTTCACTTTCCTCAATTTTAAACTCTATATCCAATAAATTATTGTCTAATTTCTTTTCTATAACTTCTGCATTGATAAAATCATATTCTCTTAGTAGAGAAACCTTATCTATTTCTTCAACAACTTTAGATATGTCATTAAAAGAATAAGTTTCATTTATCAATTTTTTTAGTGCAGCGTTTACATCCAAAAAATTACTTTCATCATAATCACTAGGTAAAATAAGTTTGGCAGTGTTAATAGTATATTGTGGCCCAGCATCAATTTTAAATGTAAGTTTAAATGAATTATCATCTAAGTAATTTACTGAAGTTGAAACTATATTAACATCATAATAACCTCTATTAAGATAAAAGTTTTTTAATAACCTTTTATCTCTGTTGATTAAATTTTCATTCAAATAAATTTTCTTTGATATGAATTTCCAAAACTTATCTTCTTCAGAGATGATAATATTTCGTAGAGTTCGATCTTTAATTTTCTTATCTCCGATAAAATCAATTTTACTAATTTTTGCTTTTTCACCAAGATCAATTTCTAAAAATAAATTTATAGTATTATTATTTTTTTCTTCAATACGACTCGTTACTTTAGCAAAATAGTAACCATTTTGATTTAATGAAGTAATTGTTCTATTAATATCTTCTCTTAATTTAGTTAATAAAAAAGGAGCTTTATCTTTAGAATAAAGATTATCTAAAATTGCATTTGTTAAAGATTTAGATTTAATTCCTTCAACAAAAACTTTTTGAATTATCTTATTTTCTTCAACATTTATTACTAACTTATTTCCAACTATACTGATATCAATATTTTTAAAAAAATTTGTTTCATATAAATTTTTTAAAATATTATTTATTTCATTTGAATTATAACTTCTATCTAATTCGATTTTACCATAAGTAATAATGGTCTCATTAGAAATTCTATCATTATTTCTAATCTCAACATCATTCACTATTTCAGAAAATGCATAGGATGCAAAAATACAAAAAAAGAGTATGAATTTAATTAAAAATTTAATCATAAAATTAGATTTTATATACGAAATTTTCCATTTTTAAAATTAGATAACTTCTCAATTTGAGTATTTGATCGATGTTTTTTACTGGGATTCTTTTAAATTTTAAAATATCTTTCTGATTACATAACTTGCTAATCAATTTAATCATTTTACTATAACTTAGCTCCTTTTTTAAGAAACTGTTAACAAAAAAATCATTAATAGTAATGATGGCAGTTTCATATAAAGAATTAAATTTTGGAAGTTTATTTAAAATTTTTACAAGAGGAAACTGATTAATGTTTATCTTTTTTAATTCTAGATTATTTAAAATTTCTAAATCAAGTGGCTCAGATTTAAAATATTTATTTTGATTTTTATATATTGAATTAAATATTGGAATTTTCATATCTGTTTCATGGATAAGTAATTTAATTAATCCATTTTTAAATTTTACTATCGCATGAACATAAGACTTTGGATGAGTTAATATTGATATATCTTTGTATTGAATATCGAAAATATTTTTTGCTTCAATTACTTCAAAAACTTTATTCATCATAGTTGAAGAGTCTATTGAAATTTTTTTACCCATAATCCAATTTGGATGTTTTAATGCTGAGTTAATGGAAATATTCTTTAAATTAGATTGCGTATAATTTAAAAAAGGACCACCAGATGCAGTAATATAAATTCTTTCTATTTGACTAGTCTTGTAGTTCTGAAGTAGTGAGAATATAGAAAAATGTTCAGAGTCTATTGGAATAAAACTAGTCTTATATTTGTCTAATCTTTTTTTAACTAACGACCATCCACACACTAAAGACTCTTTATTTACAATTGCAATATTTTTACTAAACTTAATTAGTTTTAATGATGGGTCGAGCCCATCAATACCAACTATAGAAACCATAGAATAAAAAATTTCTTTTTTTTTAAATAATTTATCTATTGCTGAAAAAGAATTATGAAAATGAATATTGAGTCTTTTATATTTTTTTTTTGCTTCATTAAATTTTTTATAATCATTAATAATTATATTTTTTACTTTAAATTCTTTTGCTTGTTTAATAATTTCAGAGATATTTTTATTTGTTGATAATAATTTAATTTCAAAATTTTTTTTATCTTTTTTAATAATGTTTATTGTATTTTTTCCAATTGAACCCGTCGATCCTAATATAATAATTTTTTTTCTCATACATTTAGATATCCAGCTAAATTAATTAAATAGACAATTGGAAATGCAAAAATCATTCCATCAATTCTATCAAGTAACCCACCATGTCCAGGAATTATTTTACCAGTATCTTTAATTTTTGATAGCCTTTTGAAATACGAAATAATTATATCACCAATCTGGCTAACAGTCGAAATTAGCAGTGTTAAGAAAAAAAATTGAATTGGTATTGGAGAATAATTTATGAGGCTTGTAATTATTGTTAATGATATTAAAGATAAAAAATATCCACCAATCATACCAGCATAAGTTTTGTTCGGACTTATTTTTGTTAATTTTGGTCCTTTAAATATTTTACCAAAAACATATCCACCTATATCTGTTGATACGCAAATTAAAATAACAAAAAAAACTATAGGTAAATCAAGTTCATAAAATGTAAAAAAAGAACAAAATAAAAAAGGGAATCCATAAATTTTATAAGATTTTTTTTTTGTCATAACATGCCACTCATAACAAGCTACAAGAAAGCAAATAGTTGTGAAAAACATCAACATAAATGACCCTTGAATTATAAAGTATAATGCTAATGGTACTAATATTATTGCACTTAATATTCTTTTTTTAAAATTACTCATTAAATTTTTCCAAAATTTCTTTTTATATTCTTAAATTTTTTTATTATCTTATTATAATCTTTTTCATTAAACTCAGGCCACAACTTCTTCTCAAAAAAAATTTCTGAATACGCTAATTGCCACAATAGAAAATTACTTAATCTTTTGGTATTTCCAGTCCGAATCAATAAATCAGGATCAGGAATATTTTTTGTTTGTAAATATTTTGATAAATTTTTTTCATTTATTTTTTCTTTTTTTTTATAAAGAGTTTTAAATGCATTGATTAATTCAAATTTTGAACCGTAATTTAATGCTAAATTTATTTGTAATTTTTTATTTTTAGATGTTTTTTTTTCTGATGCGTTTAATAATTTGTTTAGTTTTGAAGAAAAATTTTTAACTCCTATAATTTTTAGTCTAATATTCTGTTTATAGAGCTCATTTATTCTGTGATTCAAAAAATTTTCTAATAAATTAAACAAATAATTAATTTCTTTTTTTGGTCTTTTCCAGTTTTCTGTTGAGAATGCATAAAGTGTTAGAAATTTTATTTTATGTCTAATAGTTTGTTTAATTATTTTCTCTACTGTCTTTAAACCTTCTTTATGTCCTGCATTTCTTGAATTTTTATATTTTAGGCCCCATCTACCGTTTCCATCCATTATGATGGCCACATGATTTAGTAGATTCATATTGTCATTATTTCTTTTTCTTTTGATGCTACTTTTTCATCAACAATAGAAATATGTTTATCTGTTATATTTTGAACGTTTTTTTCGAAAGACTTTTCTTCGTCTTCTCCAATTTCTTTTGATTTAAGAAGTTTTTTTAATTCTTCATTTGCTTCTCTTCTGATATTCCTTATAGAAACTTTACACTTTTCACCTGTTGATTTAATCATTTTTTTTAACTCTGCTCGTCTTTCTTCATTTAGTTCAGGTATTGGCAATCTAATCAATTGTCCGTCTATTTGAGGATTTAAACCTAATTCTGATTTTTTAATAGCAGAGTCAATCAAAGCGACATTGTTTTGATCCCAAACTTGGATATTAATCATTCTTGGTTCTGGTGTTGTAATGCTGCCAACTTGATTGATTGGCATTTGTTGACCATAAACGTCAACTTTTACTAAATCAAGCATTGCTGAATTAGCTCTACCTGTTCTCAAAGATGATAATTCTTTAACAAAAACCTCAATGGTTTTGTCCATTTTAAGGCTATATGACTTTTCATTAAACATTTATTCACCTATTTTAAATCTAACAAATTCTTTTATTTTTAAATCAGATATAGATAGTTCTTTCAGAATATCTTGAACTTTTTTCTTAGGCTCCATTACCCATGGTTGTGTTAAAAGAGCATTTTCTTCTTTAAATTTGTTCATTTTACCTAGACTTATTTTTTTAGCAATATCATCTGGTTTACCGGAATTTTTTAATTCTTCTGTAACTAACTTCTGTTCATTATCAATTATAGTTTGATCAATTGAATTTTGATCTAAAGCAATAGGATTTGATGCAGCAATATGCATTGATAATTGTTTACCAAAATTTTTAACTTCGTCAGAACTATCTTTTGTTTCTAAGGAAACAGCAACAGCTAATTTAGCTAAATTATCTTTAACAACTGTATGTAAATATTGCGAATTAACAGTGCCTGCATTTTCAATAGTTTTTGTTTTTCCTATAGTAATTTTTTCACCAATTTTTGCAATTAGAGCCACTAAATTATTATCAACCGTTTCACCGTTTGACATTTTTGTGTTTTTTAAATCTTCAACATTCGAATTAACTTTATTATTTAAATCACTTAATTCTTTTACAAACTTCACAAAATCATCATTTTTAGCTACGAAATCTGTTTCACAGTTTACTTCAATTAAAGAAGTTTTTTTATTATCACCACTGACAGCTATTACTCCTTCCTTGGCATCTCTTGACATTTTTTTAGATGCTTTGGTGATCCCTTTTACTCTAAGAATCTCTATTGCTTTATCAAGGTCACCATTAGACTCTTTAATTGCTAGATTACAATCTTTAAAACCTGCACCAGTAGTTTCACGAAGTTTTTTTACTTTTGCAATATCACTCATTAATTCAAAGTCTCCTTCTTTTTTTTAGAAAATTTACTTTCAAGTTTATCTCTGTCAATTTCTTGAATAGTTTTAGATGATTTATCGGTAGTTTTAGATGATTTATCTTTATCTATTTTTTCTGATTTTTTTTCTATTACTGGAGCTGCTTTTTTTGCAGAATTAATAGTCTCTTTTATTAAGTTACAATAAAGATCTATTGCTCTTCTAGCATCATCGTTTCCGGGTATTGGAAAATCAATTCCATCTGGATTTGAGTTACTATCTAAAATTGCAATAATAGGTATTCCTAGCTTAACAGACTCTTGTATTGCTAGGGACTCATAATTTGTATCGATTATAAAAACTAAATCAGGAGTCTTTTTCATATCAGCAATGCCTCCAAGTGATCTTTGTAATTTGTCTTTTTTTACACTCATTTTTAAAAGTTCTTTTTTTGTAAAACCTCTATTTTCAGCAACTAGATCAGCCTCATATTTTTTCATTTTTTTTATGGATCCAGATATGGTTCCCCAATTTGTTAACATTCCACCAAGCCATCTATAATTTACAAAATATTGGTCTGTTTCTTTTGCTACTTCAGCAATAGCTTCAGAGGCTTGTTTTTTTGTAGAAACAAAAAGTATTTTTCCATTATTTGCAATAGTTTCATATACTTTTTGAAGAGCAACTTTAGTTAATTCTAATGTTTGTGTTAAATCTATAATGTGTATGGAGTCTCTTTTTCCAAAAATGTATTTTTTCATTTTTGGATTCCATCTCAAAGTTTTATGTCCTAAGTGAACACCTGCTTCTAATAATTGTTGGATAGTAATGTTAGGTATTTTCATATTTATTCCCTGTTAAGCCACCACAGTAATTACCATTAAAGGACAGGAGGTATAAAACCAAAAACTGTGTGCGTATTGTTAATTTAGCAGCTATTTACTAATATTTTTCAAATATAACAAGGCTTAATTTAATGAATATTTAGGCTAATTTCTTTATTTCTTAAGATATTTAAAGATTTACGATCAATATATCTTTGATTTGTGAGTTTAAAATTATAGGTCTCCATGTCGTCTGAATAATTGATGTAAACTATAGTCTCACCTTTTTTATCTAGAAAATTTTGTATTTCATCTAATTGTTTTTTAGATTTTATATTTAAAGTAATTTTTTTGATTGAACCATTAAATAAATCTTTTAAAGATGCAATTTTACGAACATTTACTCTTTTTGTTTTGTCTTCATCATTTAATATAGTTTTGCTTAGAGTCAAAATTAGTGAATTGCCTTCTTTTAAAATATTTCTATTTAATTCAAGAACATCAGAAAATATGAATAATTCAAAAACACTACTTAAATCGGTTAATTTTAAGACTGCATAAGAATTACCTTTTGCTGTTTTTCGTTCTTGAACTTTTAAAAGTGTAGCAGCAATATTATTCTCTTTAATTTCATCATTAGAATAAAATTTTTGATATTCCATAATTTTATAATCATCAAAAATTTCTTTGAATTGATTTAGAGGATGATCAGAAATAAAGAAACCTACTGCTTCAAATTCTTTTGATAATCTTTCTTCAAATTCCCAATCTTTAATATCATCAATTATTTCATTTTCATATTCTTCACTATTACCAAATAAATCAATTTGATTTGCTACTTTATTATCAAAATTATTTTTAGATTTAGTTATAATATTTGGTATAGAATTATATATGGATTGTCTGTTATCGTTTAATTCATCAAAAGCACCAGCTTTAACTAAACCCTCCAACTGTAATTTATTAATATCTTTTGGATTAACTCTTTTTATAAAATCATTAATAGAAGTAAATTTTCCATTAGATAATCTTTCTTTAACAATATTTGATATTGCTTCAGATCCTACAGCTTTAATTCCACCTAAAGCATAATAAAATTTATCATTTTCAGTCTTAAAATCAGCATAACATTCATTAATGTTTGGCCTAATTATTTTTACATCTAATCTTTTTAACTCTTCGTAAAATTCGCTTAATTTATTCTGGTTTGAAATATCCATTGTCATAGACGCTGCAATAAATTCTTTAGGAAAATAAGTTTTTAAAAATGCTGTTTGATAAGATATTATTGCATATGCAGCTGCATGACTTTTATTAAACCCGTATTCTGCAAATGGTTCAATTTTTAAAAAAATACCAGCTGCTACATCCTTGCTAATTCCATTATCTACTGCCCCAGCTATAAAATTTTGTTTTTGTTTTTCTAATTCAGCTCTTTTCTTTTTTCCCATTGCTCTTCTTAATAGATCTGCCTGACCAGCAGTAAAACCAGATAATTTTTGTGCAATTTGCATTACCTGTTCTTGATAAATGATTACACCATAGGTTGGTTTTAATATTTCTTCTAACAAAGGATGCAAATAATCTGGTGTTTTTCTTCCATGTTTGCAATCGTTATAAATAGGTATATTGCTCATTGGACCAGGTCTATATAAGGCAACTAAAGCTATAATATCTTCAATATGATTTGGTTTCATGTGTGTAAGTGCATCTCTCATTCCGGCACTTTC
>QCNX01000017.1 GCA_003210015.1 Pelagibacteraceae bacterium AG-426-P20
CTAGCAGCGAAAGAATTATTAGGTAAAAAACTTATAACACATCAAACAGGACCAGAGGGACGAGAAGTAAAAAGGCTATATGTTGAAGAGTCTTCAGATATTGATAAAGAATTTTATTTATCATGCTTAGTAGACAGAACTAGTTCAAAAATTGCTTTTATATCTAGTGATCAAGGTGGAATGGATATTGAAGAAGTAGCAAGAAATAATCCAGAAAAAATTGTAACGACAAAAATTGAATTAAATAATGAAATTACAGATGGTGATTGTGAAAAGATAATTCAAATTTTTAATTTAAATGAAAATATTAAAAGTCAAGCTACCAGTTTAATAAAATCAATATATCAAATGTTTACTAGCACGGATGCGAACATGGTTGAGATTAATCCGTTAATTTTAACAAAGGAAAATAAAATAATTTGTTTAGATGCAAAAATAAATTTTGATTCTAATGCTTTGTTTAGGCAGCCAGAAATCGTTGAATTAAGAGATTTGAATGAAGAAGATCCTGCAGAAATAGAAGCTAGTAAAAACGATTTAGCTTATATTAAATTAGATGGCAGTATTGGCTGCATGGTGAATGGAGCTGGCTTGGCCATGGCAACTATGGACATTATAAAATTATATGGGAAGGAACCAGCCAATTTTTTAGATGTAGGTGGTGGTGCATCAAAAGAAAAAGTATCTGCAGCTTTTAAAATAATTCTTTCAGATAAAAATGTTAAAGGGATTCTGGTTAATATTTTTGGAGGCATAATGAGATGTGATGTACTTGCTCAAGGGGTAGTAAACGCAGCTAAAGAGATGAATATAAACGTTCCTTTAGTTGTAAGGCTTGCAGGTACTAATTTTAAAGAAGGAAAAGAGATATTAGATAATTCAGGATTAAAATTGATTTCTGCTGAAAATTTAGATGATGCAGCAAAAAAAATTGTCGAAGCAATTAAATAAAATGTCGGTACTTATAAATAAAGATACAAAAGTAATTTGTCAGGGTTTTACAGGAGCACATGGTACTTTTCATTCAGAACAAGCAATTAAATATGGAACTAACTTAGTCGGAGGGGTAACACCTAAAAAAGGTGGCCAAAAACATTTAGATAGGCCAGTATTTAATAGTGTTATAGAAGCTAAAAATGAAGTTGGAGCAGATGCATCCATGATTTATGTGCCAGCAAAATTTGCAGCCGCAGCCATTATAGAAGCAATTAATGCTTCTGTAGAATTAATTGTATGTATCACAGAAGGTATACCAGTTCAGGATATGCTTAAAGTAAGACAAAAATTAAATGGGTCAAAAAGCAGATTGATAGGGCCTAATTGTCCAGGGATAATAACACCAGAGGAATGTAAAATTGGAATTATGCCAGGAAGCATTCATAAAAAGGGATCAGTAGGAATTGTATCGAGATCTGGAACTCTTACTTATGAAGCTGTTGCACAAACATCTGAAATTGGATTAGGTCAATCAACATGCATTGGTATTGGAGGTGATCCAATTAATGGAACAAATTTTATTGATTGCTTAGATTTATTTTTAAATGATGAAGAAACAGAGTCTATATTAATGATAGGTGAAATTGGAGGAAATGCAGAAGAAGAGGCTGCAGAATTTGTTAAAAATCACAAAATCAAAAAACCAATGGTTGGATTTATTGCTGGTATTACAGCCCCACCAGGAAGAAGGATGGGCCATGCGGGCGCAATTATTTCAGGAGGCAAAGGTGGTGCAAAGGATAAAATCAAGAAAATGGAGGAATCTGGAATTACAGTGGCAAAATCTCCATCAATAATTGGTAAAACTTTATTTAATAAATTGTCAAATTGAAAAATAATATTAGAGGACTATATTAAATAAACAGATGTCAGCATCAAAAAATTTTGAATATAAAAAAGATTCATTTTTAAATAAATCCAATAGTGCATTTATTGAACAAATGTATCTTAAATTTATAAATAAGGACTTAGATTTACCAGATAGTTGGAAAGATTATTTTGAAGAAATTGGAGACGAATTAAACATTATTGCAAAAGAAATTAACGGACCATCTTGGAGTCCAAAAAAAAATAAAATAGATATTGATGAGCTTCAGAAAAAAATTGATAAAAAGGAAATTAATTTTAATAAAGTTAATGTAAACACAGATAGTATATCTGCAAGTTCATCAAAATCAAATGAAGACTCAATAAAAGCTGTCTCTATGATTAGATCGTACAGGCAAAGAGGACATCTTATTGCTAAATTAGATCCACTTGAATTATTAGAATCTGACTATTTAGATGAGCTTCACCCAGAGTCTTTTGGTTTCAAAAAAAAGGACTATAAAAAAAATATTTATTTAGGTGGAATTATTAATAAACAAAATTCTAATATTAAAGAAATACTGGATTTTTTAAAAAAAACTTATTGTGGACCAATCGGTTATGAATATATGCATATTTCAAATCCAACCGAAAGAAAATGGTTTAGAGATAGAGTAGAAAAGTCAAAGGATAATATGAATTTTACCAAAAATGGTAAAGAAGCAATTTTAAATAAACTAATTCAAGCTGAAGGTTTTGAAAAATTTCTTCACACAAAATATGTCGGAACAAAAAGATTTGGATTAGATGGTGGTGAAAGTTTAATACCTGCTTTAGAACAAATAATTAAAATTAGTGGTCAATCTCAAGTTAAAGAAGTTAAGATTGGAATGTCGCATAGAGGAAGATTAAATGTTTTAGCAAATGTATTGCAGAAATCTTATAAAAGAATATTTAATGAATTCGCAGGAGAGTTTGGAATTTCATCCGAAGAAGGAGCCGGTGATGTAAAATATCATTTGGGAGCTTCTTCAAACAGAGAATTTGATGGAAATTCAGTACATGTAAGTTTAACTGATAACCCATCTCATTTAGAGGCTGTCAATCCCGTTGTGTTAGGCCAAACTAGAGCAAAACAATTTTTTCACAAAGATAAAGAAAGAAAAAAAGTGATTCCAATATTAATTCATGGTGATGCTGCTTTTGCTGGTCAAGGAGTTGTTGCAGAATGTTTTGCGATGTCTGGATTGCCAGGTCATAATACAGGTGGAACAATACATATTATTATTAACAATCAGATTGGTTTTACAACTAGTCCAAGATTTGCTCGTTCATCGCCGTATCCATCTGATGTTGCAAAGATGGTTGATGCGCCAATAATACATGCCAATGGTGATAATCCAGAGGCAGTTGTTTATGCGGCTAGAGTTGCAACCGACTTTAGATTAAAGTTTAATAGAGATGTTGTTGTAGACTTATTTTGTTACAGAAGGTTTGGACACAATGAAGGGGACGAGCCATCATTTACTCAACCATTAATGTATGAAAAAATTAGATCTCATCCATCAACAGTAAAAGTTTACGGAAAGAAATTAGTAGATGAAAAAATTATTACTAATGAAAATTTAAATGATTTAATTAAAAAATTTAAAGATTTGCTTAATGATCAGTTTAAAAATGCAAAAGATTACAAACCTAAAATTGCATGGTTTGAAGGTACTTGGTCTGCATATAAACCTGAAAGAGGTAAAGATAAGCGGGGTGTTACAGGAGCCGATACAAAAAAACTTATAGGAATTTCTGAAAAAATAAATTCCTTGTCAAAAGAATTAAATTTACACAAAACAATTGTTAAAATATTAAATAACAGAAAAGAAACTGTAAAAAAAGGGTCAGATATCGATTGGTCAACGGCAGAGTCACTAGCATTTGGATCATTATTAGAAGAAGGATATCCAGTAAGGTTAGTTGGTCAAGATTCTGGAAGAGGAACTTTTAGTCAAAGACACTCTGTGTTAAGAAATCAAAAAGATAATAGCCGATATGTTCCTTTAAATAATATTTCAAATAATCAAAAACATTTTGAAGTAGTGGATAGTTTTTTATCTGAACTTGCAGTTTTAGGTTTCGAGTATGGTTACAGCTTGGTAGAACCAAATACTCTTACGATTTGGGAGGCACAATTTGGAGATTTTGCAAATGGTGCTCAAGTCGTAATTGACCAATTTATTGCATCAGGAGAAAGAAAATGGAGAAGAGCTTCTGGATTAGTAATGTTATTGCCCCATGGATATGAAGGTCAAGGACCAGAACACTCATCTGCTAGATTAGAGAGGTTTTTGCAATTATGTTCAAATGACAATATGCAAATTATGAATTGTACAACACCAGCAAATTATTTTCATGCTTTAAGAAGACAAATGCATAGAGACTTTAGAAAACCGCTGATTATAATGACACCTAAATCATTATTAAGAAATAAATATTGTGTTTCTAACTTGAATGATTTTAGTAAAGAAAATTCTTTTCACCGTGTTATGTGGGACCATGCAATAGACCCTAAATCTAAAGGGTTTATAAAACTTCAAAAAAGTTCAAAAATAAGAAAAGTGATTTTATGTTCAGGTAAAATTTATTTTGATTTATTAGAAGCTAGGGAAAAATTAAAAGTGGATGATGTTGTTTTATTTAGAATTGAGCAACTTTACCCATTTCCTGCAAAAGCACTGGTCAAAGAACTCAAACCTTATGCAAAATCAGCAACATTTCATTGGTGTCAAGAAGAACCAAAAAATATGGGTGCTTGGTTTTCAGTGAGGGATTATATCCAATGGACATTAGATAATATTAGAGCTAATAATAATAAAATTTCTTATATAGGAAGAAGTCCAGATGCATCACCAGCAACAGGGTATGCAAAAAGGCATATTTCTCAACAACAAGAAATTATAAAAAAAGTATTAGAATAAAATAATGAGTGAAAAAATCGTAGTTCCGGTTCTTGGAGAGAGTATTACTGAAGCGACAGTTTCAAAGTGGTTGAAAAATGAAGGAGACTCTGTTGAAGCAGACGAGCCTATTGTTGAACTAGAAACTGATAAAGTTAATTTAGAGGTACCTTCGCCAGTTAGTGGCATTTTATCAGAAATTAATTCAAAAGATGGATCAACTGTTGAAGTGGGTGCTTTATTAGGTTCTGTATCTGAAAATGGTACAGGCGCTATTAATAAGAATAAAACTAAAAAAATTGAACCATCAACTAATCAAAATAATGTTGTGAATTTAGAAGTTTCAAAAAAAGAACCTTTGGTTTTTGATAAAGAATACGAGGATGATCAATTAGAGGAAAAGCCATTAATTTTAACAAATGAAATAAGGGAAGAAAAAACTTCAGATATAAGAAATAAAAATTTATCACCAGCTGTAAGAAAAATTGTAAATGAAAATAAAATAGATATCGAGTCAATCAAAGGCTCAGGAAAAGATGGAAGAGTTTTAAAAGGTGATTTAATAAATTTAATGGGAGAAAATCCTCAGCCATCAGAAAGAAAGATTAAATATGGTCAAGAAGAAAGAATCAAAATGACCAGACTAAGACAAACTATTGCAAAAAGATTAAAACAAGCACAGGAAAATGCCGCTCTGCTTACTACATTCAATGAGGTTGATATGTCAGCTGTCATGGAAATGAGAAAAGAAAATCAAGAAGATTTTCAAGGTAGGTATGGAATTAAATTAGGTTTTATGTCTTTTTTTGTTAAAGCTTGTATAGTTGCATTAAAATCGTTTCCTGCAGTCAATGCAGAAATCAGTGATGACCACATAGTTTATAAAAATTATTATAATATCAGTTTTGCAGTTGGAACAGAAAAAGGCTTAGTGGTTCCAGTTTTAAAAAATGCTGATGAATTATCATTTGCTGATATAGAAAAAAGTATAAAAGAAATTTCAGAAAAAGCCAAAGATGGTAAATTGACAATTGAAGATCTACAAGGGGGCACGTTCACTATTAGTAACGGAGGAGTTTATGGTTCAATGTTATCAACTCCAATTTTAAATTTGCCTCAGTCAGGGGTTTTGGGAATGCATAATATTGTAGAAAGACCAGTAGTAATTGATGGAGAAATCAAAATTAGACCAATTATGTATTTAGCTTTGTCATATGATCACAGAATAATTGATGGTAAAGAGTCAGTTTCATTTCTAAAAATGATTAAAGAAAATTTAGAAGATCCTAGAAGGTTGTTTTTGGATATTTAAATGTCAGAAAAATTTCAAGCAGTAATAATTGGTGGAGGGCCTGGTGGTTATGTTTGTGCTATAAGACTAGCTCAACTTGGATTAAAAACAGCATGTATTGAGTCAAGAGGATCTCTTGGAGGAACATGTTTAAATGTAGGATGTATTCCATCAAAAAGCTTACTAAACTTGTCTGAAGAATTTCATAAAGTTCAAAATTTGTCTAATAAAGGAATTGAAGTAGGTGAGGTTAAGCTAAATCTTGAAAAAATGATGAAAAGTAAAGATAAAGCAGTGACTATACTTACTAAAGGTGTCGAGTTTTTACTAAAAAAAAATAAAGTAACTTATTACAAAGGAACTGCGAGTTTTAAGTCTAAAAATGAAATTATAATTAAAAACGAACAAAATAAAGAAACTATCATACAAGCTGAAAAAACAGTGATAGCAACTGGTTCTGTGCCAGTGTCTTTGCCGGGAATAGAAATTGATGAGAAAGTTATTGTATCTTCAACAGGTGCATTAAAATTGGATAAAGTTCCAAAGAAAATGGTTGTTGTCGGTGGTGGTTACATTGGATTAGAAATGGGTTCTGTTTGGTCAAGATTAGGAGCCGATGTGCAAGTGGTAGAATTTTTAGATCATATTACTCCTGGCATGGATAAAGAAATTTCATCAGAATTTATGAAAATATTAAAAAAACAAGGTATCAAATTTAATATGCAAAATAAAGTTGAAGCTATTAAAAATAATAAATCAGGAGCAGTTGTTTCAACAGTTGATAAAGACGGAAATAAAAATAACTTTGATTGTGATGTTGTGCTTATTTCGGTCGGACGAAAAGCAAATACTAACGGTTTAAACCTAGATGCGGCTGGAATTGAATTAGATGAAAGAAAAAGAATAAAAACAAATAATAAATTTAAAACTAATATTAATAATATTTATGCGATAGGGGATGTTATAAGCGGACCAATGCTTGCTCACAAAGCAGAAGATGAAGGAATTGCAGTTGCAGAAAATATTGCAGGTCAATCAGGACATGTAAATTATGATACAATTCCTGGTGTAATTTACACAAAACCTGAAGTTGCATCAATTGGCAAAACAGAGGAACAATTAAAAGAATTAAATATAAAATATAAAATTGGTAAGTTTTCATTCATGGCAAACTCTAGAGCAAAGGCTATAGATGACGCAGAAGGATTTGTTAAAATTTTAGCAGATGAAAATACAGATAAAGTTTTAGGAGCGCATATAATAGGCCCTCATGCCGGAGAACTTATTGCAGAAATAGGTGTTGCAATGGAATTTGGTGCAAGCTCTGAGGATATTGCAAGAACTTGTCATGCTCATCCTACATTTTCAGAGGCAGTTAAAGAAGCAGCATTATCAGTAGATAAAAGAGCAATACACTCTTAATTTTTTTTCATATTATTCAGATATGAAAGTACCGATTCTTTTACCAAACATCTTTAATCACCCTTTTACCTATAAGAGCAATATTAATTTAAAGGTAGGTGATTATGTGGAGGTGCCTTTTGGTAAATCTAAAATTACAGGGGTAGTTTGGGATGAATTTGAAAAAAAAAAAAATAAAAATTTCAAGATTAAAAGTGTTATAAAAAAATTAGATGTTATTCCATTAAAAAAAACAACTATAAAATTTCTTAACTGGTTTTCAGAGTATAATATAATTCCAAAAGGAATGGCCTTAAAACTAGTTTTATTAAGTAATAATGCTGTGCAAAAGTATCAAAAAGATACCTATAAAATTTTTGACACATATATCAAAAAAGACTCAATTAAACTCTCTGAAGAACAAAAAAAATCTCTTAAAAAAAATGAATGTTTATAATCAAAAATTTAGGGTTCATGTTCTTCAAGGAACAACTGGTTCAGGGAAAACTATGGTGTATTTTGAGGCTCTTAAAGACATAATAAATAAAGATTTTCAAGGCTTAATTTTGTTACCAGAGATTGGTTTAACAGGGCAGTTTGAAAAAAAATTTATAGAATTTTTTGGTTTTAGACCTGCTGTTTGGCACTCTGGTATTACAAAAAAAAAGAAAGAAATTATTTGGAGTGGAATTGCAAATGGAGAAATTAAAGTTGTCATAGGTGCTAGATCATCATTATTTTTACCATTTAAAAAACTGGGTTTGATCGTCGTTGATGAAGAGCATGATCAATCTTATAAACAAGATGAGGGCGTTACATATAATGCAAGAGATATGGCTATTTCAAGAGCATCATTTGAAAATATTCCTATCAATTTAATTACAGCTGTTCCATCAATTGAAACTTATGAAAATATCAAAAAAGGCAAATATAGTATTTCTAAATTAGAAAAACGTTATCAAAACGCATCATTACCAAATTATGAAATCATTAATCTTAATGAAACAAAATTAGAAAAACAATCTTGGCTTTCAAAAAAAATAATTGAGAAAGTAAATTTTCATCTTGATAAAAACGACCAGGTATTGTTTTTTTTAAATAGAAGAGGGTTTTCTCCACATGTGCTTTGTAACAAATGCTTCAATAGTTACTCATGCCCAAATTGTTCAATTAATTTAGTTTATCATAAAAAAAAAAATAATTTATTGTGTCATTATTGTGGTTTTAAATCCTTTTTAAAAAGAACTTGTATACAAGAGGGTGACTGCGAATTTATTTTTAGTGGCCCTGGTGTTGAAAGAATATCTGAGGAGGTTAAAAAAAACTTTCCATCAAAAAAAATTGAAATTTTTTCAAGTGATACTATGAATAAAAAAGGTTCTAGTGATAAATTAGAAAAAATAATCAATAATGAAGTTCAAATTTTAGTTGGAACCCAGTTAATCTCAAAAGGTTTTCACTTTCCAAGCCTTAATTGTATTGTAGTAGTTGATATTGATCTTTCCTTGCAAGGCCATGATCTAAGAGGAGCTGAAAAAAATTTACAATTATACCATCAACTTTCTGGACGAGCTGGAAGAACAGGAAAGCCTGCAACCGTGTATTTTCAAACTTATAATACAAATACTAAAATGATTTCAGATTTAACAAATAGTAATCCTGATATTTTTCTTGATAGAGAATTAAATATTAGAAGACAAAACAAACTTCCACCATTTCAAAGATTTATCTCGTTAATTTTAACAGGTGACAATGAAGCAAAATTAGAAAAAGAAGCTTTTTATTTTAAAAACTTCATTGAAAAAAAAATTGAGGGAAAAGTATTGGGACCAGTTAGTGCTCCTATTTTTAGATTAAAAAGGAAATTTAGAATAAGAATGTTAATCAGAGGTTCGAAATCTCTCAAATTACAGAACTCAATTGCAGAAATTATCCCAAATTACAAATTTTCATCAGGAATAAAACTTTCAGTTGATGTTGATCCAATAAATTTTAATTAACCTCTAAAAAAACGACTTTTTAACAAATGTGTTACTTGAAGACGTTATAGTCATATGCTAATTAGAGCGTGATTTTTAAAATAATCTTCAACATAACAGAGGTATCAAGTTGAGTAAAAACAAGGGATTTTCAATAACTTCAGCTGACAGATATTCTTTAGCATTGTATGAACTTGCAAACGAAAACAAAGTTCTTTCACAAGTAGAAGATCAATCTTTATCTATCCTAAATTTGATTTCATCAAGTAAAGATTTTTCAAATTTAATTAAGGACCCCACAAATAGCGAAGAAGATCTTTTAAAGATTTTAGATAATATCTCTAGTAATAACAAATTTGAAAATTTACTAAAAAATTTTTTAAGTTTTTTTAATTACTAAAAGACGTTTTTTCTATGTAGAACAAATTTTAAAAAGTTTTATTGAAATTTGTTCAAAAAAAAGAGGAGAGTTAAAAGCAGAATTAAAATCTGCCAAAGAATTATCTAGTGACGAAATCTCTAAAATCACAGATGAACTTACAAAAAATTTTAGCTCAAAAATAAAATTAAATTATAAATATGATCAAAGTTTAATAGGAGGATTAGTGGTGCAAGTTGGAAGTACTATGGTAGACACCTCAATTAAAAATAAATTAAAAAAAATCGAAAATAGAATGATAGAGGTATAAATGGAAATAAATCCTTCCGAAGTGACAAAGATATTAAAAGAACAAATCAAAAATTTTGGTGATAAAGCAGAAGTAACCGAAGTTGGACAAGTATTATCAGTAGGGGACGGTATTGCTAGAATCTATGGTCTTGACAATGTTCAAGCTGGAGAGATGGTAGAGTTTGCTGATGGTTCTAAAGGTATGGCTTTAAACCTTGAAAGTGAAAATGTTGGTGTTGTAATTTTTGGAGATGATAGAAATATCAAAGAAGGTGATACAGTCAAAAGAACTGGAAACATTGTTGATACTCCAGTTGGAAAAGAATTATTAGGTAGAGTTGTTGATGGATTAGGAAATCCAATTGATGGCAAAGGACCTTTAGATAAAAGTGTAAAAAAAAGCAGAGTTGAAGTTAAAGCCCCAGGAATTATTCCAAGACAGTCGGTCAGTGAACCTATGCAAACAGGTTTAAAATCTATTGATAGTTTAGTTCCAGTTGGAAGAGGGCAACGTGAGTTAATTATTGGCGATAGACAAACAGGTAAAACTGCAGTTGCAATTGATGCCATTATTAATCAGAAGAAAATTAATGAGTCTGGTGACGAGAAACAAAAACTTTATTGTATTTATGTTGCGATTGGCCAAAAAAGATCAACTGTAAGACAAATTCAAAAAACATTAGAAGAGGCTGGAGCAATGGAATACACAACAATCGTTGCGGCAACAGCATCTGACTCTGCACCACTTCAGTTTTTAGCTCCTTACACAGGGTGTGCAATGGGTGAATATTTTAGGGATAATGGAATGCATGGATTAATTATCTATGATGATTTATCCAAACAGGCTGTTGCTTATAGACAGATGTCTCTACTGTTAAGAAGACCCCCAGGACGTGAAGCTTACCCTGGTGATGTATTTTATTTACACAGCAGGCTTTTAGAAAGAGCAGCGAAGTTAAGTGATGAGCATGGTGGAGGTTCTTTAACAGCACTTCCTATCATTGAAACACAAGGTGGTGACGTATCAGCTTTTATTCCAACTAATGTGATTTCAATTACTGATGGTCAAATTTTTTTAGAAACTGAACTCTTTAACCAAGGGATTAGACCGGCTATTAACGTAGGTTTATCTGTTTCTAGGGTTGGGTCTTCAGCACAAACAAAAGCGATGAAAAAAGTTTCTGGATCTATGAAATTGGAATTAGCGCAATACAGAGAAATGGCCGCTTTTGCTCAATTTGGTTCTGATTTAGATGCATCAACACAACAACTTTTAAATAGAGGATCAAAATTAACTGAACTTCTTAAACAAAAACAATATTCACCAATGACAGTAGCTGAACAAGTTATTTCGGTCTTCTGTGGAGTAAAGGGATATTTGGATGATATTGAATTAAAAGATATTGCTGAATTTGAAAACAAAATCATTGAAAAATGCAAGTCTGATAAACCTGAAATAATTGAATCAATTCAAAGCTCAGGTAAACTTGAGGATGATAAAGAAAAATTACTAATCGAAGTAATTATTCAGTTAAAGGAAACCTTTAAATCTTAATTTATTATGGCAAGTTTAGACGACCTTAAAAAAAGAATAGCTAGTGTAAAATCTACACAGAAAATTACAAAAGCTATGAAGATGGTAGCAGCGGCAAAACTTAGAAGAGCCCAGGAAAGTGCTGAAAAGGGAAGACCTTATTCTGAAAAAATGAATAATATAATTCTTAATCTTTCTAGTGGGATTTCGGATAAAGAAAATGCTCCAAAATTATTATCTGGATCAGGTAATGATAAAGTGCAACTTTGCGTTGTGATGACTTCAGACAGAGGTTTATGTGGTGGATTTAATTCAAATATAATTAAAAAAGCCAAAAGCTATTTTACAAAAATTATAGAAGAAGGAAAAGACTTAAAGATCATTACTGTAGGTTCTAAAGGTAATGACCAACTTAAAAGAGTATATGGTGACAAGATAATCGCAAATATTTCATTTAAAGAATCTAAACATGCTAATTATTTTGATGCAGAAAAAGTTGGTAAAATGGTTATAGAAAAATTTGAAGCTGAAGAGTTTGATGTTTGTACTATTTTTTATAATCAATTCAAAAATGTAATTACGCAAATTCCTCAAGCACAACAAATAATCCCTTTGAATGTTGAAAATTCAGAGGAAGATAAATCTGAGGATAGTTACGAGTTTGAACCAGATGAAGATGAAATTTTAAGCAATTTATTGCCAAAAAATATTTCAACACAAATATTCAAGGCGATGTTAGAGAATTCAGCTAGTGAACAGGGCTCAAGAATGAGCGCAATGGATAATGCAACCCGTAACGCTGGTGAAATGGTTGACAAGCTTACTATTGAGTATAATAGAAGTCGTCAGGCAGCAATTACTAAAGAACTAATAGAAATCATATCAGGAGCAGAGAGTTTATAATTATGAGCAAAGGAATAATTACACAAGTTATTGGAGCAGTAGTAGATGTAAAATTTGATGGAGATCTTCCAGAAATTTTAACAGCTTTAGAATGTAAAAATGGAGACAACAGACTAGTTTTAGAGGTTGCTCAACATTTAGGTGAATCTACTGTTAGAACGATCGCAATGGATGCTACTGAAGGATTAAAAAGAGGTGATGAGGTTACTAATACTAAAGCACCTATACAAGTTCCTGTTGGACCAGAGACATTAGGAAGAATTATTAATGTAATTGGAGAGCCAATTGATGAAAGAGGTGAAGTAAAAACTAAAGAAAGTTGGCCTATTCACAGAGCAGCACCAGAATTTAATGAACAATCTACTGAGACAGAAATTTTGGTTACTGGTATTAAAGTAATTGATTTGTTAGCTCCATATGCAAAAGGTGGAAAAATTGGACTATTCGGTGGTGCTGGAGTTGGAAAAACAGTTTTAATCATGGAATTAATTAATAACGTTGCAAAAGCGCACGGTGGCTTTTCAGTTTTTGCTGGTGTTGGTGAAAGAACTAGAGAAGGAAATGATTTATATCACGAGATGATTGACTCAGGTGTAATTAAAAAGGATGGAGCTGGATCAAAAGCTGCCTTAGTTTATGGGCAAATGAATGAACCTCCAGGAGCTAGAGCTAGAGTTGCCCTTACAGGATTGACTGTAGCTGAATATTTTAGAGATCAAGAAGGTCAAGACGTTCTTTTTTTCGTAGATAATATTTTTAGATTTACACAGGCGGGTTCTGAGGTGTCAGCCCTGTTAGGAAGAATACCTTCTGCGGTTGGTTATCAGCCAACCCTTGCAACTGATATGGGTAACCTTCAAGAAAGAATTACTACAACTAATAAAGGATCAATTACGTCTGTGCAGGCAATTTATGTACCTGCCGATGACTTAACTGACCCAGCTCCAGCAACCTCATTTGCTCACTTGGACGCGACTACAGTTCTTTCAAGACAAATTGCTGAGATAGGAATTTATCCTGCAGTAGACCCACTTGACTCTACTTCAAGAATTTTGGATCCTAGAATTGTTGGTGATGAGCATTACAGAGTCGCTAGAGAAGTTCAAAAAATTTTACAAACCTATAAATCACTTCAAGATATCATAGCTATTTTAGGTATGGATGAATTATCTGAAGAAGATAAATTGGTTGTAGCTAGAGCCAGAAAAATACAGAGATTTTTATCTCAACCATTCTTTGTGGCGGAAGTATTTACCGGCTCTCCTGGTAAGCTGGTTGATTTAGACTCAACAATAAAAGGTTTCGCTGCCATTTGTAAAGGTGATTATGATCATTTACCAGAAGCTGCTTTTTATATGGTTGGAACAATTGAAGAGGCAATAGAAAAAGCTGATAAAATGGCCAAGGAAGCTGCTGCCTAATGAGTGAAGAGTTTAAGATTGAGATAGTAAATCCAGAAAAATCTTTTTTAGTTAAAGATGATGTTTCCGAGGTTGTTGTGCCTGCATTTGAAGGTGAGATGGGGATACTTAAAGATCACATTTCTATTATCTCATTTTTAAAACCCGGGATTGTCAAAATTCTATCAAAATCTGGAGATGAAAATTATTATATTGAAGATGGGATTGTTGAATTTAAAAATAACAATTTATCAATTCTGACTAGCTCAATATTTAACCTTACAGATTTAGATAAATCTAAAAAGGATGATTTACTTAAATTAGCAGAAGAAGAAGCAAATAATCCTGAAATAAATGACCAATCCAAGTATTTAGTTGATCAAAAAATTGAAGTATTAAGATCTCTTAACTAATAATTTTTTTAACTTTTTCTTTAAGTTCTTTGTAGACGTGTAGTTTAAAGTCTACCACAAGTTCTGTAATTTGATCAAGATCGATCCACTTCCAATCTAAAAATTCTGGATTTTTAGTTTTAATATTAATCTCTTTTTCATCTCCAGTAAATTTCATCAAAAACCATTTTTGTTTTTGGCCCTTGTATTTACCTTACCAAATTATTCCTAATAATTGGTCTGGAAGCTCATAGATTGTTGTACCATCCAATTCTTTTAATAATTCCACACTCTTTATGCTAGTTTCCTCCTCCAGCTCCCTGTGTGCAGCTTTTAAAAAATCTTCGCCTTCATCAACACCACCTTGTGGCATCTGCCAAAAATTTTTTGAATTATCGATTCTTTTTTGCTACAAAAAACTTTATTATGTTTATTAAGTAAAACAATTCCCACACCACTTCTGAGTGGTAGGTTTTTAAATTTATCTTTCATTTTATCCGTTTAAGAGTTTGATAGCGTAATTTAGTTGATTATCGGTTTCTGACTTTATTCTAAACTCTTTACCCTCTTCATCAATTTCAATATCAGGACTGACACCTACTTCAGAAATAGACTTTCCTGAGGGCAAATAATATTTTGCAATAGTAAGCCTAATAGCACCTTTATTTCTTAAAGGTATAATTGATTGAACAGAACCTTTTCCATAACTATTTTCTCCGATGATAATTGCTCTTTTATGATCTTTTAAAGCACCTGCAACAATTTCTGATGCAGAAGCAGAGCCATAATTTATAAGTACAAGTAATGTTTTACCATTTGTAAGATCTCCCTTTTTTGCAAACCATTTTCTATTTTCAGATACTTTTCTACTTTTCGTAGAAACAATCTCACCATTATCTAAAAAAAAATCAGATATTTTTATTGCCTGTGATAATAGTCCACCAGGATTATTTCTTAAATCTAAAATGTAAGAGTTAATATTTTGATTTTTTTCTAAAGATTTTATCTTATCTTTTATTTGCTCACTGCTATTTTCATTAAATGAAGTTAATCTAATATATCCTATATTACCATCTAACAGATCTGACTTGACAGATTGAATTTCAATAATTTCTCTTACAATATTAAATATAAGTGCTTTTTTTTTCACCTCTTCTTTTTACAGTAAGCTCTATACTTGATCCAACAGGTCCTCGCATTAAATCAACTGCTTCACTTAAAGATTTTCCTTGCACTTGAGTGTCTTGAATTTTAACAATGTAATCTCCTGCTTTAATACCAGCTTTTGATGCAGGAGTATCATCGATAGGGGATATTACTTTCACTACACCAGACTCCATTCCAACTTCAATACCAAGACCTCCAAATTCTCCACTTGTCTCAGTTTGCATTTCATTAAAAACTTCGGGCGACATATATCCTGAATAAGGGTCAAGTGATTGAAGTAGCCCATTAATAGCAGAGTCCATACTCTCTGATTGATTTATCTCATCTACATATTCATCATTAATCTTTTCTAAAACTTCACCAAATAAATCAATTTTTTTATAAATATTACTTTCAGAGGATATTGAATTATTTGTTAGAAATAAAATATTAAGAAAAAAAATTATTGATATAAAATTTTTTTTCATATTATTACTTTTTCTTTGGGTACTAATTCAGACCAAATTTTTTCCAATTCGTAAAATTTCCTTTTTTCAGGATGAAAAATGTGTACTATTAAATCTATTCCATCAACCAATTTCCATTCAGCACTTTCTTTACCCTCTATTTTCGAGTCTCGAAATCCATTGTCCTTGAATTTTTCTAAAACTTGTTCTGATAGAGATTGTATATGCCTTGAAGAAGTTCCACTTGCAATTATCATATAATCGGCCATTGAACTTTTATCTTTCAAATCAATACTAACTATATCATGGGCTTTGTTTAAATCTAAGGTTTGAATAATAATAGCTTTTAGGTTCGAAGTTTTGTCCATTAATTAAATTGAGATTATCAAATTTTTCTTAATTTAGAAGATGAAATGTTGACTTTATTAAACTCAACAAAAGTAACTTGTGTCTCATTTGTACTCTTATATGCCTTAGAATTTAGTGATTTTTTCTTATACCCACTCCGATCAAATACTATAATATTTGATTTTTTTAAAATTTGTTTCCATTTATACCATTTATGAAAATAAATTAAGTTATCTGCACCCATTAGATAGAATAAATCATATTTCTTATTTTTACTTAAATAATTTATTAAATCAGCAGTCTTATTTGAATGAATAATATTCTCAAAAAATTTAACTCTAATTGATTTGTTAGTTCCAATAATTTTTTTACAAATATCAATTCTTTTTTTTAAACTATTATAGGTTTTTTTTTTAAAAGGATTTTGATTTGTAATTGCCCAAATTACATTTTTTAAGTTAAATCTTTTTAAAGCTTCCTTTGATATCGCAAGATGTCCTATATGTGCTGGGTCAAATGAACCACCTAAAATTCCAATTTTTAATTTTTTTTTTTTTCAATTTATTTTCTAATTTTACCATTACTTGAAACATGATATTTATAAGAAACTAGCTGACTCAAACCTACAGGTCCTCTCGGCGGCAAAGTATTTGTTGAAATTCCGACCTCTCCACCAAAACCGAATTCTCCACCATCTGAAAATTGTGTAGAAGTATTATGCATCGCAATTGAGCTATTTACTCCATTTAAAAATTTTTTCGCAGATTTAAAGTTTTTTGTAATGATTGCATCAGTGTGCATTGTACCATATTTATTAATATGATTTATCGCTTCATCAATACTTTTAACGCTTTTTTACAGATACAGTGGAGGACAAATATTCTTTTTTCCAATCACTTTCTTTAGCTGTTTTTAATTTTTTTTTATATGATTTTCTTACTTTGATATCACCAATAACTTTACATCCATTTTCCTCTAGATTTGATATTATTGGATTACAAAATTTTTTTAATAAATTTTGATGAATTAAAATAGTCTCGGTAGCACCACATATAGCTGTATTCCTCAACTTGGCATTTAAAGTAATTTTTTTTGCCATTGAGATATTAGCATCTTTATCGATATAGGTATGACATACTCCTTCAAGATGACCAATTACAGGTATTTTTGATAAGTGTTGCACTTTTTTAACTAAACTTTTTCCTCCTCTTGGAATAATCACATCAATATAATTGATCATTTTAGTTAATAAATAATCAACTACTTTTCTTTTCTTTAAATTTATAAACTGAACATAGTTTTTATTTATTTTATTTTTTTCTAGGGCATCTCTAAATAGATTAGTTAAAATTTTATTTGAATAATATGCTTCTGTTCCACCTTTTAAAATTACCGGATTGCCAGATTTAAAACATAATGATGCAACATCTGAAGTGACGTTGGGTCTACTTTCATAAATCACCGCAATAACACCAATGGGAGTTGTTACCTTTGAAATATTAAGACCATTAGGTCTTTTCCAGCTTTTTAATATTTGATCAACTGGATTTTTGAATTTTCTAATAGTCTTTATTGAATTCAAAATCTGTATAATTTTCTTTTCATCAAGTAAAAGTCTTTTAATTAAATTTTCTTTTAATTTTTTTTTTTTAGCTGTTTTTAAATCTTTTTTATTTTCTCTAATAATCTTCAATTGATTTTTAAATATTAAGTTACTGTAATCTTGTAGGACTTTATCTTTTATTCTAGATGTTACGGGTGCATCAAAAGCTTTTTTTGCTTGTTTGCCTAACTTAATTAAATTCTCTTTCATCAAATTTCTACCATATCATCTTTATGTACAACTTCGGACTTAGTAGTATAACCTAAAATTTTTTCAATTTCTCTAGAATGACAGCCCAATATTTTTTCTACTTCATTTGATGAAAATGAGCATAGTCCCCTAGCGTATTCCTTGTTAGCTTTATCTAATATTTTTATGTGATCTCCTTTGCTAAATTTACCTATTACTTTTTTAATACCAGCTGCCAACAAACTCTTACCATTTTTTAAAGCTTTTTTAGCGCCTTCATCAATGATTAATTCCCCTTTAGGATAAATAGAACTAATAATCCATTTTTTTCTAGCATCAAGTTTTGAAACTTTTGATGTAAATAAAGTAAAATTATTTCCTTTAAAAATTTTATCAATTGGATTTAGATTTAAACCATTTGCTATAATCATATTACATCCTGAAAGTTGACAAATTTTTGCTGCCTCTATTTTTGTACCCATCCCACCACTGCCAAATTCATTATTTCCTCTGAGATTAATATTCTTTAAAGTCTCTTTTAAATTTTCAACTTTTTTTATTATTTTGGCGTCCTTAAAAATTTTTGGATTTTTTGTGTACAACCCATCCACATCAGAAAGTAAAATTAATGTATCTGCATTAGTTATTTGTGATACTCGAGACGCAAGTCTGTCGTTATCACCGTATTTAATTTCAGCTGTAGCTATAGTGTCATTTTCATTCACTATTGGAATAAAGTTTAGATCAAACAAATTTTCAAATGTTCTTTTTGCATTTAAAGACCTTCTTCGTTCTTCTGTATCTTCTAAAGTTAATAAAATTTGAGAAATATTTATTTTATATTTTGAAAAAGTACTTGAGAATAAATTCATTAATTCTATTTGTCCAATAGATGCTACAGCTTGGCTTTTATCGAGCTTTAGATTTTTTTTATTATAATTCATCTTTATACAACCTAAAGCAATTGCACCTGAGCTAACAATTATAATCTTTTTGTTTTTAGATCTTAACTTCTGAATATCTTTAGCAAAACTTGATAGCCATTTTTTTCTTATTTTTTTGTGTTTATCTACTAATAAAGATGAGCCTATTTTAATGACGATTTTTTTTGAGTTTTTAAGAGACATATGTAATTAGTTTGGCTTTAATTTGAGAAACTGAACTTTTTTTTAATGTAGATAACATAAAAATCTCTTTATTTAGTTTTTTTGAAAACTTTTTTGTAATTTCTTTTGCTGAGTCAGAATCAATCAAATCAATTTTATTGAAAACTATTAATTCTTTTTTTTTTAAGAGATCAGGACTATAGCTTTTGAGCTCATTTTTAACCTGATTATAAGATTTTTCCAAATCAGTATTGGTAATATCTATTAGATGTAAGAGAGTTTTACATCTTTCGATGTGCTTTAGAAATTGGACTCCAAGTCCAGTACCTGCGTGTGCTCCTTCTATTAAGCCTGGAATATCTGCAATAGTAATCTCTTTGTCATCATATGATGCTACACCAAGATTAGGATTTAAAGTTGTAAACTGATAGTTTGCAATTTTTGGATTCGCATTTGTAATTGATGCAAGCAAGCTTGATTTTCCAGAATTAGGCAATCCTATAATTCCAATATCAGCAATCGTCTTTAATTGTAACCAAATTGTAAATTCTTCACCTAAAGCTCCTTTAGTAAATTTTTTAGGCGCTCTATTTGTAGAACTTTTAAATCTTGTGTTACCTAATCCACCTTTTCCACCTGCAGCAGCAACAAACTCATCGTTTAATTTTACAAAATCATAAATTAAAGTTTTGTTATCTTCTTCAAAAACCTGAGTGCCCAACGGAACTTTCAGAAATAAATCTTCCCCACTTTTTCCAGTACGGTTTTGGCCCATTCCATTCTCACCTCGCATAGCTTTATGATGCTGTTGATATCGATAGTCTATTAACGTATTTAAATTTTGTTCAGATTTTAGTATTATTGAACCTCCTTTACCACCATCACCACCATCAGGTCCACCATACTCAATAAATTTTTCTCGTCTAAAACTTGGTGAACCATCACCGCCGTTACCAGCTTTTATATATATCTTAACTTGATCTAGGAATTTCATAATACAACATCTATTTAAGTTGTACTATTAATTGGGTTTTACTGAAACTAAAGTTCTATCTGCTTTAGTTTTTTTAAAAACTACTTTCCCTTTAATTACTGAGAAAATTGAATGATCCTTGCCCATTCCCACATTTTCTCCTGGGAATATTTTTGTACCTCGCTGACGAACAATTATATTTCCAGGAATTACAGTTTCGCCACCGTATTTTTTAACACCAAGTCTCCGCCCCGCACTATCTCGTCCGTTTCTTGATGATCCACCTGCTTTTTTTGTTGCCATAAAAAAATTACCTAATTATTTTTTTTTCTCTTTAGCACCTTCATTTGTCTTTTTAACAGGCACTACTTTTTTTTCAGTTTCAGATAAAATCTTACCATCTTTTGAAAAAATTTTGTTTATTTTAATCATAGAATATTCTTGTCTATGACCATTTTTTCGTCTTGAATTATGTCTTCTTCTTTTTTTAAAAACTAGAACCGTTCTATTCTTTCCATTTTTTACTAGATTAGCTTCAACTTTTGCGCCTGTAACTGTAGGTGATCCGATCTCAATCATTTTATCATCCCCATAAGCCAAGATTTCTTTGAATTCTATTTTCGTATCAGGTTTTGAATCAGGTAATTTTTCAATTTTTAAAATCTCACCTGATTTAACTTTATATTGTTTTCCACCTGTTTGTATTACTGCGTATGACATAGTTTTATTGTTAAAATTTGTAATGGCAATATAGTCTGAGCCTATATTTAGTCAAGTCGAATAAGCTAGAAATTATCCTTTAAATCTCTAAGTTTTGAGAAACTTTTCAAGTCATTCGCTCTGAGAAATATATTACATTCTATTTCATCCTTTATAGTAGAAGGAATAGTTGGCAATCCACTTTTAATTCTTTTTTTTATAATTTCTGCTTTTTTTTTCAAATTTTGATTTTCAGAATTATATTGAATACAAAATTTTAAGTTATTCAG